>DATCMG010000814.1:0-2947 GCA_036563555.1 Roseomonas sp.
TCGCCAAGCTCACCACCTGAGGCGGTGAACCCTGCGCGGGTTCCTCCACCTCCTGTCACCCCAGCCAAATCAGCCGTTACCGGGACGCGCTCCTAGATACTGAATTGTCCCAGCAACTATGCTTGTGCCGCAAGCTGCGCAACGAATTGCTCCTGCGGCGGCGCATGCTCTGGCGTGCGCCAGCGCAGCTTCCGGAAGGCAACGTAGGGTGCGTAGCTATCGAACAGCTCGCGCAGCGCAGTGACTGCGTCGTTGTGCATGTCGATACGCAGGTCCATTTCGGCGTGGTCTTCGACACCATAGACCACGACAGCGGCGGAGCGCTCCGTCAGGTGGCCGTCGCCGCCCATCTGGCCGCCGGCGTCGCGCGCACCCTCGATGCCGCGCATCAAGCGTTCGGCAAGGGGCTGATCCGCAGAGGCTCGGAAAGCTTCAACCATGCCCTCGACCACGCTGGCGCTGGTCAACACATTGCCGCAGGCCACGTAGTTCGGACCGATTCGGTGGCCCGCCCAGAGGCGGCACATCGCCCCGGTGTGGCAGGCGCCGTCCCCACGGCGGTCGAGCACGGCAACTTGCCGGTACTCGATTTTTGGATCGGAGGCCTTTAGCTGTTCCAGTACATGCGCCGCGGTATGTCCGAGGGACAACAGCGATGCCCCGAGTGTGCGGAGCTGCGGGTTGCCGAATGCCTGGCTCGTCACAGCGCCGATCCCGCGCACCACTTGGGGAGCGGAGGCGCCGACCGCGAGCGAGTATGTTGCGATACCGACACCGATTGCACCCGTGTGCTCGCAGCGCCCCAGCAGCGTGTAAGTCATATGGCGTCTCCTAGACCGTAACAGGGATTCGGATGCAGGCAGCCGTGTGGCCCGGGGCGAGGTGAATGTCGGGCGGCAGTACTTCGGCGCATTGCGCGATCGCAATTGGGCAGCGGGTGCGAAAGCGGCAACCGCTGGGAGGTGCCGAGGGGCTCGGCAGCTCCCCTTGTAGCACGATGCGCTCGCGCTGCCGCTCGGCTACCGGGTCTGGCACTGGCGCGGCGGAGAGCAGCGCGCGGGTATAAGGATGCGAAGGGTCGGTGAAAATGTCCCGGCGCTCGGCATACTCGACGATACGGCCGAGATACATTACAGCAACCGCGTCGCTGACTTGCCGGACGACGGCCAGGTCATGCGAGATGAAGAGGTAGGCGAGGTTAAGTTCAGCCTGGAGATCCTGCAGCAGGTTGATGATCTGCGCCTGGATCGAGACGTCAAGCGCCGAGACCGGCTCGTCGCAAACGATCAGCTCCGGCTCAACCGCAAGCGCCCGGCATATCGCGATCCGTTGCGCTTGGCCGCCGGAGAGTTCATGCGGATAGCGTTCAAGCATCCGCGCAGACATGCCGACCAAGTCGAGGAGCTGGCGTACGCGGCGTGACCGCGCGGCCCCCTCGGCCAGCCCATGGATCTCTAGCGCCTCCGCCACTAAGTCACCAACAGGCATGCGAGGATCGAGCGATGCCGCCGCGTCCTGAAAGATGAGCTGCATGCGTCGGCGGAACGGCAGCAGGGAGCTACGCGGTAAGCTTGCTATGTCGACTCCATCAAAGAGAACGCGGCCAGCAGTGGGTTGAACAAGGCGCAATGTAGCGAACCCCGTGGTGGATTTCCCGCAGCCCGATTCCCCGACCAACGCTAGCGTCTTGCCGCGCTCCAGCGTGAAGCTGACGCCATCCACCGCTCGGACGGGCGGAGCAGTCGCGCCAAACAGTCGTTTCGGCGGCGAGAAATGGACCTTCAGATTCTCGACCTCGAGCAGCGAAGCGCTCATGCTGCCTCTCGCTTCCAGAGATGCCGAAGATCGGCATGGCAGGCGGCGGCGTGGCCGCCTTCGGTGACCGGACGCATAAGCGGCATGGTCGCGCGACAAGCCTCTACCGAAACCATGCAGCGTGGCAGGAATGGGCAGAGGGCTGGCGGCGCGGTCAGGCTTGGGGGAAGGCCTTCGATCGGCGTGAGGCGGGCGACGTCGCGGTCAATCCGCGGCGTGCAGCCCATTAGGCCCACAGTATAGCCATGACCAGTGCGGGCGAAGACATCGTCCACATTGCCGCCCTCAACAATGCGTCCAGCGTACATCACGTTAACCCGGTGGCAGAGCCCGGCAACCAAGCCGAGGTCGTGGCTGATCCAGATCACTGCCGTGCCAGTATCTCGCGTCAGTTCGCGTACAAGCTCGACGATTTGCGCCTGGATTGTAACATCCAACGCGGTGGTCGCCTCATCAGCAATCAGCAGCTTCGGCTCACACGCCAGGGCGATGGCAATCATCACGCGCTGGCGCATACCGCCGGAGAACTGGTGCGGGTAGGCTGCCAATCGCTTTTCGGCTAGGGGTATGCCGACCCGCTCCAGCAGCTCGACGGCACGACGGCTAGCCTGCTGTTTGTTCAATCCTCGATGCCGGCGCAGGCCTTCAGTGAGCTGCCGACCAATTGTGAGTACAGGGTTTAACGAGCGCATTGGGTCTTGGAATACCATTGCCAAGCGGTTGCCACGCAGGCTGCGCAGCACGCCCTTGTTAGCGGTCAGCAGATCGAAGCCGTCGAAGCGCAGAACATCGGCCGTGACTTGGCCGGGCGGCTGCGGCACCAACCCCATGATCGACAACGCAGTAACGCTTTTGCCGCTACCGCTCTCGCCGACTAAGCCAAGGACCTCGCCCTGTTCCAGGCTGAAGGTGACGCCGTCTAGCGCATTCACGACACCCCGATCGGTGCGGAATCGCGTCCGCAGGTTCTCTACCTCAAGGAGCTTCATGGGCCGTGTCCTTACGTGACCCACTAGTGCGCCAGCTGCGCGGGTCCAGCGCATCACGCAGGCCGTCACCGACAAAATTAATAGCGAGCACCGCTAACATGATAGCGGCGGTGGGCGCGAGGAACATCCAAGGAGCGTCTGCC
>DATCMG010000825.1:0-1885 GCA_036563555.1 Roseomonas sp.
ATCCCTGGCGCGCCAGCCCCGTCAGCGCGCCAGGAAAACTGCCAAAAGTTAGGAGGGGGCCGGGGGATCCTCCTCCGGCCCCCTGCTTTTATGACGCGGCGCGCAGTGGATGCGCCAGCAGCAGCCCTGAGCGCCGCAGCATGAGCCCGACGGCCAGCGCCGGCCCGATCGCAGCATAGGCTGCCGCCGGGGGCGCGAGCTGGAGGAAGGCCGCCAGGGCTTCGCGCCGGGGCGCGCGCTGGGCGAGGCCGAGCCCCATCAGCAGCGTGCCCTCCACCGGGGTGATTCGCGGGCAGAGGCGGCACCCCATGGAACCCGGGCAGGCGAGGGCGCGCAGCACCGCGTCCAGCGCCGGGGCAGCGTCGCCGATCGCCTCGGTGACGAGCGGCAGGCGCAGCGCGGCCAGCGGGGCGCTGCCGTTCCGCGTTGCCTCCACCCAGGCGCGGATGGCGTCGAGCAGCACCGCCTCGGCTGGGGGAAGGTCCTCGGGGGCGGCGCCGTTCCAGGGCCAGGTCGGAAGGCCGCGAGTGGCCATGGGTCGAATCTCCGGGGCAATGCGTTCGCCCAGGCTGCATAGAATGATAATCGTTCGCAAGTGATTTTCCGCCTCGGGCCAGCCCTGCGAGGAAGGGGGCTTCCCAGGCGGCTTGCCGCGGCGCAGCAAGAGCCTCGCACCGCGATGAAAGACATCATGCCGCCCTGGCTTCCCCTGCTGCTCGGCTTCCTGACGGCGATCAACCCGATCTCGACCGACATGTACCTTCCGGCCTTCCCGGGCATGGAGGCCGAGTTCGCCAGCGGGGCGGGCAGCGCCCAGATCACCCTGGCCACATGGTTCGCGGGACTCGCCGTGGGGCAGGTGGCGCAGGGCACGCTGTCGGACCGCTTCGGGCGGCGCGGGCCGCTCATGGTCGGGACGGTGGTCTATACCCTGGCTTCCATCGGCTGCGCGCTGGCGCCGAGCATCGGCTGGCTGGCGGCTTTCCGCTTCGTGGAAGCCTTCGGGGCATCGGCCAGCGCCGTGATCCCGCGCGCCATCGTGCGCGACATGGCGACGGGGCTCGCAGCGGCACGGCTCATGTCGCGCCTCATCCTCGTCATGGGGGCTGCGCCGATCCTCGCGCCCTCGCTGGGTGGGCTGCTGCTCGGGGTGGCGGGGTGGCGCTCCATTTTCTGGGTTATGGCGGGCTATGGCGCCCTGTCCTGCCTGCTGGTCTGGTGGCTGCTACCGGACACGCTGCCGCCGGAGAAGCGCCTGCGGCTGGGGCCCGCGGCGCTGATGCGCGGCTTCGGGCGGGTGATCGCGGAGCCGGTCTTCCTCACCCATGCGCTGCTCGGCTCGGCGGTCATGTTCAGCATGTTCGCCTATATCAGCGGCGCGCCGGCCATCTTCATCGAGCATTTCGGGATCACGCCGGGGCAGTTCGCCGTGGTCTTCGGCTGCACGGCCATCGGCTTCATCGGGGGCGCGCAGCTCAACCCCCGGCTGGTGGCGCGCTTCGGGCCTGGGCGGGTGCTGACCGTCGCCTCCTCGGCCATGCTGGCGGCGGCGCTGCTGCTGGCGGTGCTGAGCTGGACGGGCTGGGGCGGGCTGTGGGGGGTGTTCTCTCCGGTGTTCCTGATGATGTCGGCCGGCAGCCTTGTGCTGCCGAATTCGGCCGTGGGGGCGTTGGCGCGGCACGGGCAGCGGGCGGGCACGGCCTCCGCCCTGCTGGGGACGATGCAGTTCACCGTCGCGGCCTTCGGGAGCATGGCCGTGGGTGTCTTCGCGGATGGGAGGCCGGGGCCGGTGGCGGCGGTGATCCTGTTCGGGGCCGTCATGACCATGGCGCTGAATCAGCTTCGGCGCCGCTATGGGTGAGGCGCGTGCCGCTCCGGGAGCGCA
>DATCMG010000581.1:0-1524 GCA_036563555.1 Roseomonas sp.
CGGACGCGGAGTGTTGGCCGGGGCCATCAAACCGTACCAGGAGTTCACCTCGAATCCCGGCAGGGTTTCCGCGACTGTTGGCAGGTCCGGAAGGGCCGTGGAGCGCCGTGCGGTGGAGACGGCGATGGCGCGCAGCCCTCCCGCCTGGATCTGCGCCAGGGCACCGGAGAAATTGAGGAAGGCGAAGTGCAGCCGCTTACCCAGCAGGTCGGTCACCACCGGTGCCGCCCCTTGGTAGGGCACGTGCAGGAGCTGAACATGGCCCATCAGTGCCAGCATCTCCCCCGCGAGGTGGGTGGTGCTGCCGGGCCCGACGGAGCCGTAGCTGTACTGACTTGGATTGGCGCGGGCGAGCGCCAGCAGCTCAGGAACTGTTTTGGCAGGAATGTCAGGCCGGACGACCAACACAATGGGGCCGGAGACGAGCTGTGTGATGGGAGCAAAGTCGCGCTGCGGATCGTAGGGAATGTTGGATGCGAATTTCGGGCTGATGGCAATCGGCCCGACATGGGAGAAGAACAGCGTGTAGCCGTCGGGCTCGGATCGGGCGACGACATTGGCACCGATCGTTCCGTTGGCGCCCGGCCGGTTCTCGATCACCACAGGTTGCCCTAGCCCCTCGCTCAATCGGTTCGCCAGCGGGCGCGCGACCGTGTCGGCCGGACCGCCTGGTGTCCACGGATTGATCAGCCGAACGGGCCGCGTCGGCCAGCCGGCCTGGGCGCGCGCGCCGGGGGTAATGGCGAGCGCCGCCCCAGCGCCCAGCATCGACCTGCGCATAAATCCTGGCATGGATTTCCTCCTCTTTCTTGTTTCAGCGGCCATTGAATTGGGGCGGGCGTTTTTCGCGGAACGCGCGCGCCGCCTCCAGGCGGTCCTCCGTATTGAGCAGCAGGGTCAGCAGATCGACCTCCAGCCGCATGCCATCGCGCAGAGATTGGTCGAATGCCGCACGCACGGCCTCTTTCGCGAAAGCCATTGCCATGGGCGGACGGGCGGCAAGGTGGGCTGCCAGCTCTGCGGTCGCCTGATCGAGCCCCGCGCGTGGCACGAGGCGTGTGATGAGGCCCATCGCGCGGGCCTGTTCCGCCTTGATGCGTTCGCCGGTCAGAATCATGTCGAGGGCCTGGCTCATTCCCACGATGCGCGGCAGGCGCTGCGACCCGCCGACACCGGTGATGACGCCGAGCCCCGTCTCCGGCAGGGCGAAGACCGCATCCTCCGAGGCGATGCGGATGTCGCAGGCCAGCGCAATCTCCAGCCCGCCTCCAAGACAGAAGCCGTGTATGCTCGCGACGATCGGCTTGCGCGCCGTGTCGAAGGCGCTGATCCAGCTTTCCGGCACGCGCGCCTGACGATAGGCGGCGGGGGACGGAACCTCGACGAACTCCTTGATGTCCGCCCCGGCGCAGAAGGCACGCTCCCCGGCGCCGCGCAACACCAGTACGCGCGCGGCGTCGTCCGCCTCTGCCGCGCGGATCGCCTCGGGAAGCGCCTGCCGGATGGCCGTGTTCAGCGCATTCA
>DATCMG010000833.1:0-1631 GCA_036563555.1 Roseomonas sp.
CACCTGGCCGGAGCGGCCGGTGCGCCTCGTCACGCCAGCCGCGCCGGGCAGTTCCACGGACCTCGCCGCACGGCTCTACGCCGAGCGTCTGGCCACCACCTGGGCGCAACCCGTCATGGTCGAGCCGAAGCCCGGCGCGGATGGCGTGATCGCCGCGGAGGCCATGCTCGGTGCCCGCGACGGACATACGCTGATGTTCGGCCCCGCCGGCGTCCTTACCGTCACGCCGCTTCTGCGTGAGAGGCTGCCCTTTGACCCGAGGGATATCGCGCCGCTCTCCCTTGCCGCGAATGACTTCCTCAGCATCGCGGTGTCGCCGGCACTGGCCGGGATTTCGACGTTGCGCGACCTCGTGCGCGTGGCACAGGAGCGGCCGGGGACACTCAACATCGCGGCCGGCCTCGGGGGCCTCACGCTCGCGCTTGCCGCCTTTCTCCGTACGCATCACCTGGAGATGACGACCGCAAGCTATCGCAGCCCGCCGGAGGCGATCCCCGATCTGGTCGCGGGCCGGCTGCATGTTCTCCTGGGGCCACTCGCTCTGGTGCTGCCGCTGGCCCGGGACGGGCGCGCGCGCGTGCTTGCGGTCACCAACCCCGAGCGGACACCGGCCGCGCCGCAAATCCCCACGGTGATCGAGCAGGAATTTCCCGAACTCGAGGTGGAGGGAACGCTGGGCGTCTTCGGCCCGGGCACGATGCCCGCCGAGGCACGGGCCCGGATCGCCGAGGCTGTCTCACGCGCCGCCGCCGAGCCGGCCCTTGTGGAGCGGCTGCGGGCCGTCGGCATCGTGGCCCGCGCCGAGCCGCCCGACGCCTTCGGACAACGTGTGGACCGCCAGCGGACCCATTGGGCCTCCGTGGCCCGCGAGCACGGCTCACGGCCACGATAGGTCCCCAACGGAGATGGTGGCCTTTGCGGCGCCCAGTCCGGATAGCGGGCCAGTGTTGGCGGGCTTCCTCGCCAATCCCATGCGGCCCTGAACTGGCCTGCAGCGCGGGTCTCAGGCGCCGGATTTGGTCCAGTGGCGCATCAGGGTCGGCGGCCCGCCTGGCCAGGGCGCCGCGTGTTCCAGCGCCAGGGCGCCGACAGCCGGAATGTCGTCCAGCGCCGCATGCGGCAGGGCGCCGGGCGGCGGCAGGTCCGAGGCGACGGCCTGGATGGCGGGATCCTCCGGGTGCAGCCAGGGCTTGGCGTTGGCGGCGCGGTGCACCTCGATCTTC
This sequence comes from Roseomonas sp., assembly GCA_036563555.1. Classification (GTDB taxonomy): domain Bacteria; phylum Pseudomonadota; class Alphaproteobacteria; order Acetobacterales; family Acetobacteraceae; genus Roseomonas. The sequence continues at coordinate 1,224 of DATCMG010000833.1, forward strand.
GGGTGCGAGTCGCGCTTGAATCCCTCCACGATCACGAGGTCCACGGGGTCGAGATGGGCGAGCAGCGCCGGGAGCGTCGGCTCCGGTGCCCCGCGCAGCTCCGTCATCAGCGCCCAGCGGAGGGAGGAGGAGACGAGCACCTGCCCCGCCCCGGCCATGCGATGCGTGTGGCTGTCCTTGCCCGGCCGGTCCACATCGAAGGCGTGATGCGCGTGCTTGATGGTGGAGACGGACAGGCCCCGGCCTTTCAGCCAGGGGATCAGCCGGGACAGAAGCGTCGTTTTGCCTGCCCCGCTCCAGCCGGCGAGGCCGATCACGCGCATCGGGCGACGGCTCCCGGCCGGGCAAGGGTTACGGCGCGGAATCCGGCCTGCTTCATGGGAGCAGGCTGTAGCGCCGGGGGTCGTG
>DATCMG010000843.1:0-5318 GCA_036563555.1 Roseomonas sp.
AACGACAAAGCCGAAGGTATCTTGCTCCGGCACGCCGGTGGCCAGGCCGATCTGCGTCAGCATCCCCACTGGGGGACTGACCGTATCCGCGCGGAGGGCGGGCGCGGCAGACAATGCGAAGATCGCGCCGAGGCACAAGGCGCGGGCGTTGGTGCTGGCGATCACGGATGTTCTCCCCTGGATACGAGGAATGGTGGAACCCGATCGCATGAGAGTGCTCGCCTGGACCGCAGCGCTCCTCCCCCGAATGGGGGATAGGATGCGGAACGAACTGTCTCCCTACGATGTATCCGTTCTGCACAGCCAAATACGGAATATGAACATGGCCAGTCATCAGGATCGTTTTCGATCCAGGCCAACTCCGCCGAACTGAAGCGGTGACCGCGGACAGCTCACCGTTAACCATGCAAGAACCCGCGCCGGCGATTTGCCCGGAAGATCAGGCAAATCCAAGTTCGATTTCGCGTGCCCCGCCCGGCTGGCCAGCATAGGCTCGGTTGCATAGGTCAGCACGGATCAGACCCATGATCGGCTTCTCCCGTCGCCTGATCGACGACAGCTTGATCGATGGAATCTACGATGCTGCCTTGGGTGCCAGATGCTGGACCGAGGTGCTGGACGAACTCCGCACACTCTTTGGAGCCTGCGCCGGGGTTCTTGCGACCAAGGAGGCCTGTCGCGGCTGGGGCATTCAGGTGGGTGTCGATCCCGACATCATGCGGCTCTACTACGAGCGCCACGCCGGGAGGAATCCGCTGGATGAGCGGACGGCGGCGGCTCCGGTCGGAGCAGTGATGACCGACCAGACTGAAATGCCCAAGGCCGAGTTCCTGCGGACCGACTTCTACAACGAATGCCTTCGCCCGCAGGACATGCACGCGCTGCTGAATCTGCGCGCGGCCCGCAGCCGCTCTGCCGTAGCCGACCTCTGCCTGGTGCGCGACAGGCGATGCGGCGAGTTCGGGACAGCCGACATCGCGCTGCTCGAACACCTCGCGCCCCATCTCCGCCGTGCGGTCGCGATGACGACACGGCTCGCGGAGGCCGAGGCGGAGCGGCAAGTCCTGACGGAGACGCTGGACCGTCTGCCCTGGGCCGCCATCATCCTCGACGATACCGGCGCCATCTGCTTCGCCAATTCAGCCGGGTCGGAATTGCTGAAACCTGGTTGTGCGCTGCGCCTCGATCCGGGAGGCGGACTGCTTGCTGCGCGCGGCTCCGAGACGGGAGCATTGCGACGGATGGTCGCAGCCGCGCTGCCCAACGGACAGGCCGGCCGGGCGGGCCATTTGAGGCTCTCGCGCCTGCCGCCGCAAACACCCCTGGTGCTTGCCGCATTTCCGTTGCGCGCGGCAACGGCCGCAACGGTCGGGCTGGCGCCACGCCCCTCAGTGCTCTTGCTGGCCATGTCCCCGGAGATGGAGGTGATGACCCCTTCCCCGGAAGCACTGCGGGCCGCATTCCATCTGACCGAGGCCGAGGCGGCCGTTGCCCAACGCGTCGGGCGGGGTGAGGAACTGCAAGTGGTGGCCGCGGCGCTCGGCGTCTCGCCGAGCACTGTCCGCACCCACCTGAAGCATACCTTCGACAAGACCGGCACCCACCGCCAGGCGGAACTCGCCGCCCTGCTCGCACGTCTCGTCCCCGCGGGCACCCCGGCCAGGCCCGGCCTCGGCCGATAGCCAGGGCCGCCCAGCCGGGGCTGCCGACGGCCGCACTCGGCAGCATACGCCCGCCGTGAAAAAGCCTCTGCGACGACTTCGGCCCCTGTCCCCATCCGCGGGGCCGGCCTCTTCCCCACCCACTCCCGGCATGGCAGCTTCCGCCCCCCTTTTCGCGGGACGGAGAAAAACACATGGCGGGCGTCTTCTGGCATCTCGGCAACTGGTCCACCGAGGAGCCCAAGATCCTCGGCCCGATGGACCACGCCTTCTGGCTGGGCTCCGTCATCTTCGACGGCGCGCGCGCCATCCGCGGCACCGTCCCCGATCTCGACCTGCATTGCCGCCGCTGCGTCCAGTCCGCCCGCAACATGCTCATGGAACCCACCATGACCGCGGAGCAGATCGAGGAACTCTGCCGCGAGGGCGTCCGGCGCATGGGCCCGGAAGCCGAGCTCTACATCCGCCCGATGTTCTTCATCCGGCAGGGCCTCGGCGCCGCCCAGCCCGACCCGTCCACCACCGAGTTCATCCTCTCGGTCTATGACGCGCCCCTGCCGCCCGCGACCGGCTTCTCCGCCATCACCGCCCCCTTCCGCCGCCCGGCGGCGGACATGGCGCCGACGGATTCCAAGGCCAGCGCCCTCTACCCCAACTCCGCCCGCGCCACGGCCTGGGCCAAGCAGCGCGGCTTCGACATGGCCGTGGTGCTCGACGCCGAGGGCAATGTCGCCGAATTCGCAGCCGCCAACATCATGATGGTGAAGGACGGGGTGGTGATGACGCCGAAGGCCAACGGCACCTTCCTCGCCGGCATCACCCGCGCCCGCATCATGGACCTGCTGCGCAAGTCGGGCCGCGAGGTGCGCGAATGCATCGTCACGACCGGCATGCTGGAAACCGCCGACGAGATCTTCGCGACCGGCAATTTCGGCAAGGTCCAGCCCTGCACGCGCTACGCGGAGAACCACATGCAGCCCGGCCCCGTCGCCGCCGAGGCCCGCCGCCTCTATTTCGACTGGGCCGAGGAGAGCCGCATCCTCCCCAGATCCGCCTGACCGGCCTCCCGGCCGGGCCGCCTGGCCCAGGCGCCCCGGCCGGCCATCAGCCAAAACGCCCCCTTCCGCGGCACGGAACCCACCGCCCTTCGTTTCGTTCAAGGCGCACGGAACTTAACGAAGGATAGGCCGCGCACCGATGCCGAGGGACGACAGCCTGCCCGCCTCCACCGCCGCCCGGTCCCGGGCGGAGGCTGCACGCCCCCGCGCCGCCCTCATCGCCATGGCGGCCCTCGCCGTGATCATCGCCGCCATCACGCTCTACAATTCGTCGGCGGTCCGCCCTGGCACCGCGCAGATGGTCGTCATCAGCCGCGGCGGCGAGGTCACGCGGATCCTCGGCCCGGGCCAGTCGAGCTTCCTCATCCCCCTGACCCATACCCGCACCGTCTACGACATGGCCCTCCTCGCCGCCGACCGCTCCGCCCCGGACCGCGGCATGCCCGCCATCACCGCCGAGGGGCACCCGCTCACCGTCTTCGGCACCGCCTTCTGGCATGAGGGCAATGAGGACGACCTGCGCTGGCGCTTCAGCCATATCCGCGCCGGAGCCGACCTGATCACCCCCCTCATGGCCGCCTCCGTCCAGGCCGTGCTGGGCAGCCGCCCCATGGACGAGATCATCCGCGACACCCCCGCCCTCCAGGCCGCCCTCACCCAGGACCTACGCACCCGCGCCCGCGAGTTGCTGCGCGTAGAGGTCGCCGAATTCACCATCACCCGCCTCGACCCCGGCGACAGCTACCGCGCCGTGGTCGCGGAGCGCGAGATCGGCCGCGCCCGCGCCGCCGCCGTGGCCTCCTCGCCCGCCGTCACCGCCAACAACTCCAACGCCGTCGATGTCGAACTCATCCGCCGCTGGGATGGCCGCGGCCTGATCCCCGAGACGATGGAGCGCCGGGACAGGCGCCCCCAGGACCGCTGACCGCCTTTCCCGCAACACTCGTTAGGATTCAGCAATTTTCTGGAGGCCACGCCCTTGCGCCTGCCGCGAGCACCGAACACGATGCGCTGACACAAAGGGCGTAGTTGTATGAATTCCGGCTTCACAACCGATCTGCCGGAGATCGGCTACGAGGATCGCGCCGAGGCTTCCGTGGTTTTCGTCCCGCGAACCGGCAACCGCGATATTGACGGTCTGCTCTACGGCACCCGCTGGACGGGCCAGCTCACCTTCAGCTTTCCCGATTCACGCAGCGACTACGACTGGACCACCACCGAACAGTTCTACGGCTTCTCAGCCGTGTCGCTCGCCCAGGTGCAGGCCGTGCGCTACGCCCTGCTCGGCGGCGTGCCCCATGGCGGCGGCAATGCAGGCCTCAGCGGGGCGGGCGTGGCGCAGTTCACCAATCTCGCCATCGCCGATGCCGGGTCCAACGGCGCCGATATCCGCATTGCCCAGTCTTCCCGCACAACGACCGCAAATGCCTACTATCCCGGCAGTACGGCCAATAGCGGCGACGTCTGGTTCGGCACGGCCTATGCGAACACCGTCAATGATTTCCGCAACCCTGTCCTTGGCAACTACGCCTACCACGCCCTGGTCCACGAACTCGGCCATTCCCTTGGCCTGAAGCACGGGCAGGAAGCCGGAGGTGTCGCCGGGACCACGGTGTCCTTCGACCGAGACAGCCTCGAATTCACCGTCATGACCTATCGCAGCCATGTCGGGAGCAACCCGGGCGTCTACACTTTCGGCCAGTGGAGCGCGCCGCAGAGCTACATGATGCTCGACATCGCGGCACTGCAGGCGCTCTACGGCGCCGACTACACGATGAATGCCGGCAACACGACCTATAGCTGGAGCCATGTCACCGGCGAGATGTTCCTCAACGGCATGCCCCAGGGCGCCCCGGGCAACGGCGCCGGGGGCGCCGCGAACCGCGTCTTCCTGACGGTCTGGGACGGCGGGGGAGTGGATACCTACGACATGTCCAACTATGGCGGGCCGGTGCAGATCGACCTCCGGCCCGGCGCCTGGTCCGTCACCTCCCAGGACCAGCGTGCCGACCTCGGCGACGGCATCCTCGCCCGCGGCACCGTGTTCAACGCGATGCTGGCCAACAACAACCCGGCCTCGCTGATCGAGAATGCCATCGGCGGCGGCGGCGGCGACACCATCACCGGCAATGCGGCCGGCAATACGGTCCACGGCAACGCCGGCAATGACCGGATCGACGGCCTGACCGGCAATGACGCGCTCTTCGGTGGCAGCGGCCGCGACACCCTGGTGGGCGGCGACGGCCGGGACCTGCTGGACGGCGGCGCGGATTTCGACACGGCCCTCTTCGGCCGCGCCCTCGGCGCCTACAGCCATGACTGGCGCGGCGGCGTGCTCCGCATCACCGGGCCGGGGTCCGAGGACACCGATACGGTCGTGGATTTCGAACGCCTGAGCTTCGCCGATGGCAGCCTCGAACTTGGCGGCGGCGCATTGTTCGATGGCTTCGCCTATGCCGCCGGGAACCGGGACGTCTACGCCGCCGGCCTCGCCAGCCGGGCGCATTACGATACCAATGGCTGGCGCGAGGGCCGCGATCCGAACGCCCACTTCTCCACCACCGGCTATCTCGCAACCAATCGCGACGTAACCTCGGCC
>DATCMG010000844.1:0-4300 GCA_036563555.1 Roseomonas sp.
AGCGGGGCGGGCGGGGTTCGCGCAGCGCGACGGGCGGGCGTTTCGTGGTGTTCAGCCCGGCGACGATGCGGCGCGCGATGCCCAGCGCATGCGGGTCGCTCTCGGCCAGGTGGTCGGTGACGCCGGAGGTGCGGCTGTGCAGGTCGCCGCCGCCGAGATCCTCGGCCGAGACGACCTCGCCCGTCGCGGCCTTCACCAGAGGTGGGCCGGCGAGGAAGATCGTGCCCTGGTTCCGCACGATGATGCTCTCGTCGCACATGGCCGGAACATAGGCGCCGCCGGCGGTGCAGGAGCCCATCACCACGGCGATCTGCGGGATGCCCTGGGCCGACATGTTCGCCTGGTTGAAGAATATGCGGCCGAAATGGTCGCGGTCCGGGAAGACCTGGTCCTGTTCCGGCAGGTTGGCGCCGCCGGAATCCACGAGATAGAGGCAGGGCAGCCGGTTTTCCGCCGCGATCTCCTGCGCGCGCAGATGCTTCTTGACGGTCAGGGGGAAGTAGGTGCCGCCCTTCACCGTCGCGTCGTTGGCGACGATCATGCATTCCCGGCCCGAGACGCGGCCGATGCCGGTGATGAGGCCGGCCGAGGGAACCTCGTCGCCGTATAGTCCCGTCGCGGCGAGCTGGCCGATTTCGAGGAAGGGGGAGGCCGGGTCGATCAGCGCCCGGATGCGGTCCCGCGGCAGCAGCTTGTTGCGGGAGAGGTGCTTTTGCCGCGCGGCCTCGCCACCACCCTGGCGGATCTGGTCGGCCAGGTTTCGCAGATCGGCCACCAGCGCGCGCATCTGCGCGGCATTGGCCTGCGATTCCGGCGCGCGGGGATCATGGGCCGTGTCGATGACGCTCATCCTCCTGCTCCCTCCATTATCCGGCGCGCAAGCCAGCACCGCCAGGGGCCGTCGTTAAACGATCGACCGTTCGTTTGTTGTTGACAGGAGAGGCGATGGCGCGATTGCCTGTCAAGCACGGAATGGGGTGAGGGGAGGGCGCGGCATGGGACGGATCGCCGGGTCCGATGGCGCGAGGACCGCCGCCGCGATCCGGCGCGCGGGGCTTCGCCTGATCCATAAGCGGGGCTACGGGGCCATGGGGCTGCGGGAGCTTGCCGCCGAGGTCGGGATCCAGCCGGCGTCGCTCTACAACCATATCGGGTCCAAGCAGGAGCTGCTGTTCGAGCTGATCCACGAGCACATGGTGAGCCTGCTGGCCTCCGCCAGGGCCGCGCTGGGCGCCGCCGCTCCGCAGGCGCCCGAGCGGCTGCGGGCCTTCGTCGTTCATCACGTCGTTTATCATCTCGGGAAGAAGGCCGAGGTGTTCGTCGCGAATTTCGAGCTGCGCTCGCTTGAGCCGCAGGCCTATGAGCGCATTGTCGCGCTGCGGCGGGCCTATGAGGAGATGCTCATCGGGGTGCTGGAGCAGGGGACCGCCGAGCGCTGCTTCCGGATCCCCGATAGCCGCATCGCGGCCTATGCGATCCTCGCGATGCTGACGGGGAGCTGCACATGGTACCGGCCGGGCGGGCGTCTTTCCCGCTCCCAGGTCGCGGCGATCCATGCGGGGATGGTGCTGCGGAGCTGCGGCTGGTTTGCCGATGAAGGGGCTGAGGTAGCGGCGGGGGCCGGGGCGCGCTGACGCCTCGCGGCCTGGGTGGTCTTCCGGTCCGTCAGCGCAGGAGGGCATCCACGCCCCAGATCACGGACAGCCCTGCCGCCAGCCCGGGCAGTAGGCGGCGGCCGGCGGCCAGGAAGACGATGAGCGCCATGGCGGCCCCCGCCAGCCGCGCCGCCAGGGGCCAGGGGCCGGGCGAGATGAGGGCGAGCACCACCCAGGCCGAGAGGGCGGCCTCGCTGACCGCTGTGGCCCAGGCAATGGCGGGGTGGCTGGGCGGCAGGCGCCAGGCCAGGGCCATGCCGATGCCCCGGAGCAGCAGCATCGCCAGGATGGCGACCAGCAGCGGGGCCCAGCCGTGATCCATCAGCGGCGGCGCAGCAGGAAGGCGGCGGTTCCGCCGATCAGCGCCGCGCCCAGGATGCCCCAGGCCGGGGGCACGCCCGCCGGCAGCAGGAGGGCGAGCGGCGCCGCGGCCGCGCCGCCGAGCGAGGCGCGCCAGGGGCCGCCCCGGGCCATGCCGGCGGCGATCATCAGGGCGAAATAGAGCACGTTGACCATCAGCAGCAGGCGCAGCACCGCGGGGGAGAGCTGGCCCGCGACGGCGTAGCCCAGCGTCGTGGTCAGCAGGCCGATGGTCCAGACCGTCAGCGCGAAGCCGAGGAACCAGCGCGCGCGGTCCGGCGGCGGCAGGCCGGGCAGGTGGCGCATGGCGGCGGCCCAAGGGGTGATGGCGACGAAGGGGACGCAGAAGGGGGCGAGCGGCCCGCGCACCAGGGGCGCCAGGGCCGCCGCCATGGGGAGAAAGCGGGCATTCGCCATGATGGCGCCCGCCACGGCGGCCGCGGAGGCGCCGGGCCGGGCGCCGAGCAGCACCATCTGCCCCGCCATGCCATAGACCCCGGCCGAGGAGGCCAGGCCCCAGCCGAGCCCGAACCCCGCCGCGCGCACCGCCGCCCCGAAGGCGATGAAGGTGGCGGCCATGGCGATGGTATGCGCGCCGAGCGCCTCGGTGGCGCCCATGCGGAAGGCGGGATGCATGGTGGCAGCCTGCCATGGCGCGGCAGGCGGGGCGACCCGGGAGGGCGCCCTTCGGGAATGCTTGACCAGCCGGGCCGGGCAGCGGAAATCTTTGCCCCATGGAACAGAGCGCGACACCCGATGTCCTGATCGTGGGTGGGGGGCCGGCAGGCTCCACCGCCGCAGCCCTGCTGGCGAAGGCGGGGCGCGACGTGGTGCTGGTGGAGAAGGAGGCGCATCCCCGCTTCCATATCGGCGAGAGTCTGCTGCCGCGGAACCTGGATATCCTGGAACGCCTCGGCATGATGGAGGCGGTGCGGGAGATGGGGGTGCACAAGCCGGGTGCCGAATTCGTCTCGGACCGCACCGGCCGTTCCTGCGCCTTCCCCTTCGCGCAGGCGCTGAACAAGGCGCGCACCCATTCCTGGCAGGTGCGGCGATCGGATTTCGATGCCGCCCTTTTCACCAATGCGCGCCGCATGGGCGCGACGGCGCTGGAGGAGACGCGCGTCACCGACATCGCCTTCGGCGCGGGCGGGGAGCGTGCCACCGTGACGGCGCGGACGAAGGAGGGCGTGGACCTCACCTTCCGCCCGCGCTTCGTGCTGGACGCCTCGGGCCGCGACACCTTCCTGGCCGGCAAGCTTCGGCTGAAGGAGAGCAACAAGTACAACAACACCGCCGCCATGTACGCGCACTTCACCGGCGTGGAGCGGCGCGAGGGCGAGCTGGACGGCTATATCTCCATCCACCTGGCCGAGGATGGCTGGTTCTGGCTCATCCCCCTGCCGGGCGACGTGATGAGCATCGGCTTTGTTGGCAACCAATCCGCCTGGAAGGGCCGCAAGGGCAGCGCGAAGGACCTGTTCCTGCAGCGGATCGCCGCCAGCCCGACCGTTTCCGCCCGCACGCGCAACGCGGAGATGACCTCGGATATCTACTCCAGCGCCAACTACTCCTACCGCGCCACATCCGGCTCCGGCGAAGGCTACCTGATGATCGGGGATGCCTTCGGCTTCGTGGACCCGATGTTCTCGACCGGCGTGCTGATGGCCATGACCGCTGGCGAGCTGGGCGCGGAGGCCGCCGACACCTGGCTGGACGACCCTGTGCGCGGCGCTGTGGCCTGCCGCGCGACGAACCAGGAACTTGCCCGCGCGATGGATCGCATCGGCTGGCTGATCTACCGGATCAACGACCCGGTGATGCGGAGCCTGTTCATGGCCCCGCGCAACACGCTGTGGATGCGCGACGGCATCATCAACATGCTGGCGGGGAACCTTGCGGGTGGCCGCTTCGGCGACCCGCGCGCCATCCTGCCGATCCTTTCCTTCAAGGTGGTGTACGGCGTGCTGTCCTGGCTGCACCGGCGCGGGATGGGGCCGGCCATGCCGGAGGAACCGCCTGCGATGGTGGCGGCGGAGTAGCGCTGGCGGCGGCCCGGGAGGCTTTGCCTCCCGGACCCCGGCACTTGTTTGGCGCGCCTGAGGTCCAGGACCTCAGGCGACTGGCGGGGCGGCTTCTAACGCTCGCTTGCCGGCCCGTAGCCGCCGCCGGTCGGGGTGACGATCGTCACGGCCTCCCCCGCCGCGAGGGCGGAGCGGGCGCAGCCGGGCAGGGTTTCCACCGTGCCGTCCAGGCGGCGGACGAGGTTCTGGCCGCGCTCGCCC
>DATCMG010000861.1:0-3470 GCA_036563555.1 Roseomonas sp.
AGGCCGCGCCCATAATCTGGGCCGGCAGCGTCTTGTCGCAGCCCCCGATCAGGACCACCGCATCCATGGGCTGGGCACGGATCATCTCCTCCGTATCCATGGCCATGAGGTTGCGCAGATACATGGAGGTGGGGTGGGCGAAGCTCTCGTGGATGGAGATGGTCGGGAAGGCCATGGGCAGGCCGCCCGAGAGCATCACGCCCCGCCGCACCGCCTCGATCAGTTGCGGCGCATTGCCATGGCAGGGATTGAAGTCGGACGCAGTGTCGGTGATGCCGATGATCGGACGATCCAGCGCATCATCCGAATAGCCCGCCGCCTTGATGAAGGCCTTGCGCAGGAACAACGAGAAGCCCGCATCCCCGTAGCTGGTCAAACCCTTCCGCAGGCCAGTGGACATGTGCCGATCCTTCCCGTTCCGTCCCGTAGGGTAGAGTGGATCGGCCCCGGTTGAAATCCGTGGCCCGTTCAGGGCGCGTAACCCGTGGGCAGGGCGGTGGTGTACTTGATCTGCTCCATCGAGAAGCTGGAACTGACATCGTAGAGGTCGGCGATCTCGATCAGCCGCTTGTACACGCCGTCATAGGCCGCGATGTCCGGCACCACCACGCGCAGCAGATAGTCCACGCTGCCGCTCATCCGGTGGAACTCCAGCACCTCCGGGATCGCGCTGACCGCCCGGCAGAAGCCATCAGCCCATTCCATGCTGTGGCGGTTGGTGCGGATGGTGACGAAGACGGTGACCCCGACATTCAGCTTCGCCTGGTCCAGCAGCGCCACGCGCCGGCGGATCACCCCTTCCTCCTCCAGCCGCCGGATGCGGCGCCAGCAGGGCGAGGGGGACAGGCCGGCCCGCTCCGCCACCTCGGCGACGGAGAGGGTCGCGTCCTCCTGCAGGCATTCGAGGATCTTGCGGTCGAACACGTCCACCGGGGATATCTTTCGCGCATTCCCGGGAAATCCGGGCATAGGATCGCCCAATTTTGGGAAAACAGGGCATGAAACGCAACCTCTTGCCCCGAGGCCGACCGTATCATCCCTTCATCGTCGCAGGGATCACGGACATGGCGCGCCCTTCCTTCACGGAACACCCGGCCTCGGTCGGGGAAAGCTATGCGGAGCACATGCACACCGCCGCCTGGTTCGGCTGGCGCATGCTGCTGGGCTCCCTCGCCTGCTTCGTGCACGCGCTGCTGCCCTTCCTGTTCACCCGCACGGGCTCGGCCACCATCACCCAGTTGCATGACCGGATGGTTGTGAACCGGGTGCGGGCGGAGAGGGCGGCGATGGCCGAGGCGCGGCGCGCGGCCTGAAGAAAGACCGGGGGAAGGTATTCCCCGGGCCCCCTTCTATTTTTCGGGTGCCATGCTGTCGCGCCAGCCCGGCTGGCGCGCCCGGAACACTCAGTCGCAGTTGTTGTCGCGGCAGGCCTGGGCAGTGTCGTAGAATTCGCGGAAATCGGTGACCAGGCCGTTCACGATCCGCATGAAGTCGGCCTTGGCATAGCGGTATTCCCGGCCATTCCGGCGGTAGCGGACGGTGACGGTGGCCAGGATGGCGATCCATTCGCCCTGGGCGATGACCTGCTCCACCTCATAACCGGCGATGTCAGCCGCGGCATCGAGATCGCCGAAATAGCGCTCCACCCCGGCACGGCCCTGGCGGATCCCGGCCCAGGGCAACAGGCCATCGCCGATCGAGGTCCAGGTCACCTCGGGCGCCAGCGCCTCGTACAGCGCCCCGCGGTCACCCTGCGCATAGCGGCCATAGATGTCCTGAACCCGCGCCACATTGCGCGCGGTGAGATCGCTTTCGCCCATGGGTCCGCTCCCCGCCCTGACGACAGACTGCGCCCGGGGGGAAGCCGGCTTCAACAGCGCAATGGAGGGGCGGCGATCACGCCGCCTCCAGCTTCTCCGACAGTTCCAGCCACTCCTCTTCCAGCTTCGCCACGGTAGAGGCGATGGCGGCGCGGCGGGTATTGGCCCAGGCGATATCGGCCGGCTTGAAGCGGGCATAGGTCTCGGTGTTGGAGAGCTTCTTCTCCAACAGCCGGTCCTCCAGCTTCAGCTTCTCCATCCGCGCCTCGACCTCCTTCACCCGCTCCCGGACCGGGGCAAGGGCCGCGCGGGCGGCGGCGCGGCTGGCGGCGGTGGGCCTGGCGGGGGCATCGGACTCGCCCCGCGCGGCGGCCCGGGCCTCGCTGCGGGCGTCCCGGGCCCGGCCGGCGAGCCAGGCGCGGTAATCGGCCAGGTCGCCGTCGAAGGGCTTCACCGCGCCACCGGCCACCAGCCAGAGCTGGTCGGCGGCCAGTTCCACCATATGCGGATCGTGGGTGATGAGGACCACGGCGCCCTTGTAGTCGGCCAGGGCGCGGACCATCGCCTCGCGCGCGTCGATGTCCAGGTGGTTGGTCGGCTCGTCCAGGATCAGCAATTGCGGCGCGTCGCGCGTGGTCAGCGCCAGCAGCAGCCGCGCCTTTTCCCCGCCCGAGCAGTCGCTGATCTTCGTCGTCGCGCGGTCCACATCCAGGCCGAAGCGGGCAAGCTGGGCACGGGCCTGGGTGACGGTGGCCTGGGGCATGGCGGCCTGCATATGGGTCAGCGGCGTGCCGTTCGGGTCCAGCGCCTCGGCCTGGTGCTGGTCGAAATAGCCGATCTTCAGGCGGGGCGCGCGTCGCACCTCGCCCGACATGGGCTCCAGCTTGCCGGCGATGAGCTTCGCCAGGGTGGACTTGCCGTTGCCGTTGGCGCCCAGGAGAGCGATGCGGTCCTCCTGGTCCAGCCGCAGCTCCAGCCCCTTCAGGATGGTGCGGTTCCCATAGCCGACCGAGGCCCCGTACATCGTCAGCACGGGCGGCGGCACCTGGGGCGGATCGGGGAACTCGAAGCGGGTCGGCCCGTCCTCCACCACGGCGGAGACGGGGGGCAGCTTCTCCAGCGCCTTGATGCGGGACTGTGCCTGGCGGGCCTTGCTGGCCTTGGCGCGGAAGCGGTCCACGAAGGCCTGCATATGGGCGCGCTCGGCCACGATCTTGGCATTGGCCGCCACCTGCTGCGCCATCCGCTCCGTGCGGATCCGCACGAATTCGGAATAGCCACCGGGATAGGTGGTGATCTTGCCGCGATCGAGATGGGCGATGCTGTCCACGCATTCGTCCAGCACCTCCCGGTCGTGGGAGATGATGATGGCGGCGCCGGGGAAGCGCTTGAGCCAGCCCTCCAGCCAGAGGGTCGCCTCCAGGTCCAGGTGGTTGGTCGGCTCGTCCAGCAGAAGCAGGTCGGGTTCCAGCGACAGGGCGCAGGCCAGGGCCACGCGCATCCGCCAGCCGCCGGAATACTCGCGCACCGGGCGAAGCTGGGCGGCGCCATCGAATCCGAGGCCTGCCAGGACCGAACCGGCCCGCGCGGGGGCGGCATCGGCGCCGATGGCGATCAGCCGCTCCTGCACCTCGGCGGCACGGGCGGGAT
>DATCMG010000002.1:0-7080 GCA_036563555.1 Roseomonas sp.
CGTGCCGGGCCGACGGGAGCGGATCATGCTGGACGGGACGGGACGACGCGGCCTGGTGCAGGCCGGATTGGCCGCGATCGGCGGCGCGGCGGCGGTTGCTTGGCCGCGGGCGAGGGCGCACGCCCAGGCGGGCGCGGGCGAGACGGCGGCGAGCTGGCCCAGCCGGCCGGTGACGCTGGTCATCCCCTGGGGCGCAGGCGGCTCGACCGATGTGGTCGGCCGGCTGGTCGCCAACCGGCTCGCGGCGGAGTTCGGCCAGCCCTTCGTCGTGCAGAACCGCCCCGGCGCCACCGGCACCATCGGCCACGCCGAGGTGGCTCGCGCCCGGCCCGACGGCTACACGATCCTGCTCGGCACCAGCAGCACCTACGTGATGGCGCCGTTCCTGATGGACCGGCTGCCCTATGACAACGTGGCGGCCTTCGCCCCCATCGGCCAGCTGGTCACATCGGCGCTGTTCCTGCTGGTGGCACCAGGCGCGCCGTGGCGCGACATGGCCGCGCTGATCGCCGACGCGAAGGCCCGGCCCGACGCGATCGCCTACGCCTCTGCGGGGCCGGGCAGCGCGGCGCACCTGGCGGCCGAGCTCTGGCAGAGCAGGGCCGGGGTGCGGCTGCACCACGTGCCCTATCGCGGCGGCTCGCAATCCGCGCAGGCGGTGATTGCCGGCGAGGTGCAGACGGCTATGGTGGAAACCGCGGTGGTGATGACGCTGATCCGCGACGGGGAGCTGCGCCCGCTCGCTGTCAGCGGGGCCACACGCCAGCCCCAGCTGCCCGGCCTGCCGACGGTGTCGGAGGCGGGGCTGCCCGGCTTCGAGGCCGTGACCGCCTACGCGCTGTTCGCGCCGGCCGGCACGCCGGCCTCCATCGTCCGGCGGATCAACGCCGCCTCCAAGGTGGCGATGCAGCACCCGGACGTGGCCTCCCGGCTGGATGCCCTGGCGATGCTGCCCTCGGATGCCGGGCCGGACGAGTTCCCGGCGATCTGGGCGTTGGAGACGGAAAAGTGGGGGACGTTGATCCGCACCCATAACATCCGCGCGTCGTAGGGTTGTCCGACGCAGGCGGCGGTGCCCCGGTACCCAGCACCGCCGAAGTTCCGCTCTGGCCGGCCGCGTTGCACAGGTCCGGCTTGCTGGCGCAGTACGCCAACCGACCTTCTCGATTGCCCGACGCAGTCGCCCGCTACTTCATGCCCGTGATCGCGCCTGGCTGGCTTCTGGGGTCTCGCATGGGCCACCGGCCGCAATCGACCTGCACGATGAAGTCGGACAGGATGCGATTGAACTGGTCCGGGTCCTCCCGGTTGATGGCGTGGCCACAGTTGGGCATGACGGAGAGGGCAGCGCTCGGGATGGTCTGCTTCATGAGGATGCTCGGCAACAGGCAGGGCCAATCCTCGTCACCCGTCAGGATCAGGGCTGGCACGGTAAGGGCCCGCATCTCATCGATCAGGGCGTAGAGAGAGGGACGCTCGCGCTGCACGCCGAGCTGGGTGTTGGCGGCGCCGAGCGGGTCGTGCCGGGCAAAGGCCTGCTTGAACGCGGCGAAGCCGCGCGGGTCCTTGTTCTCGAACTGCACGCGCGTGGGACCGCGGGCATAGCGCTCCGCGAAAGCGGCCATGCCCTGCTCGCGGATGGTGCGGACGATGGCATCCGCCTCCGCACGGAACTGCTCGCGCTTGGCCGGCTCGGCGCCGTAGCCGCACCCGCCGACGGTGAGGGACAGGGCTTTCTGCGGGTGGCGGAAGCCGAAATGGAGCGTGGCGAAACCGCCCATGGAGAGGCCGACGACATGCGCCCTCGCGAGGCCGAGATGGTCGAGCACCGCCGCGATGTCGTCCGCTGCACGCGCCTGGGAATAGGAGGAGGATTCGGCCGGCACGTCGGAGGGGGGATAGCCGCGTGCATTATAGGCGATGGCCCTGTAGCGCTGGCCGAAATGTCGGAGCTGGGGCTCCCACCCGTAGAGATCATCCGCGTACTCGTGCACGAAGATGATCGGAGTGCCCGAGCCGGTTTCCTCATAGTAGAGCTTCACGCCGTCATCGGCGGTCGCGGAAGGCATTCTCGTCACTCCGGAAGGGGCGGGGGGCAGCCGGCGGGTTACGGCAGGTGCTCGCTGCCGGGCACGATGCCTTTCGGCAGGCTGCGCACGTAATCGGCCAGTTCCCCAGGCCGCGTTACCCAGAGCTGGTCGCGGTGCGCGAGGATGTGACGGAGCGCACGGCGCAGCGCGCGCAGTCGATAAGGCTGACCGACGACGAAGGGATGCAGCACGATACTGCAGACCAGCGGGTAGCGGGCCGACTGGTGCAGCAGCTCGTCGAAATGGTCGACGATCATGTCGGCGAATTCGCGCCCGGAATGCTGCCGGTACACGAGGGCGGGACTGTCGTTCAGCTCGACGGAGTAGGGGATCGAGAGGATCGGGCCGGACCGCGTCCGCATCCAGAAGGGCTGGTCGTCGGCCGGCCATTCCATCACATACTCGAAGCCCTCCTCGACCAGCAGGTCGGGTGTCGTGGCGCTTTCTGCGAGCCAGGGGCCGAGCCAGCCTTTCGGGCGCTGGCCCGAATGCCGGTGTATGCCCTCGGCGCTCTCGGCGATCAGCCGGCGCTCCTCCTCTTCCCAAAGCCCATCCTGCCGCTCGGAATTCGTGCGGCCGTGGCCGATGAACTCGTCGCCGCGCTTGAGCAACGCCGGCGCGATCTCGGAGCATGCATCGAGCGCCGCGGAATTGACGTTGTGCGCACTGGGCAACCCCAGCTCGTCCAGCAGGTCAAGCATGTACCAGAGGCCGACGCGGTTGCCGTAGTCGCGCCAGGCGTAGTTGCGCTGGTTCTGCGGCGCGCCGATCTGTGCGCTGTCGCTGCCGATACCGGCGCGGAAGGCGAAATGCTCGATGTTGTTGCAGATCAGCAGGGCCAGGCGGGTGCCGTTCGGCCATTCATAGGTCGGGCGCGCCGGCAGGGCGCTGTGCTCGTACCGCGTCTGGACCGGAAGTTTCATGCATGCCTCTTCGAGCCGTGATGGATTAGGATGGCACGATAGCCACGCGCAGCAGGCCGACGAGAAGGGCGCCGGCTCGGGTGGACGGGGATCGGCACGGGCTGGACCGCACGCAGCATCTCGGGCACGCGCTCCAGCACCTCAGCCACGTTGAGCTTCGTACAGAATTCCGGGTTGTCGAGCGCTTCCAGGCTGTCCGAAGAGACGGATGAGATCGTCCCGCCCGTGCCGATCACCGTGATCCAGGGTGTCGTCACACCAGCGCCGCCTCGGTCAACGCCTCGTCCACGAGGCCGGCGAAGCCCGGGCTCCAGCTGATGGCCTTGGCCGACAGCATCGCCCTCTCCAGGCGCGCCAGCGCCTCGGGCGGAAAGCGCGGATTATCGGTCCAGATTCCAAGGGTGCGGTAGCGCTGCAGGCTGCGTTCAAGAAGATCCCGGTCCAGATCAGGGAAGAAGTCCTCGATCGTTGCCGCGATCTCCGGCACCGATGCGGCGGCGAACCAAGAGAGCGTGTCGCGCAGCCCGTGGATCACGGCGATGAACTCGGCCCGAAGCGCGGCGATGCGGTCCTTGCGCGCGTAGAAGGCCGTGTAGGAGGTGGGGCCACGCGATGCGGCGGCATGCCAGGCATGGCCGCTGCCCTCCCGCTCCATGCCGCTGACGAAGGGTTCGAAGAGCTGGGCGACATCGATCCGCCCCGCCTTCAGCCCCGCGACATTCTCCGCCATGCTGCGATCGGTCACGCGCGCCACGCGATCGGGGTCGAGGCCGGCACGGCGGATGTCGTCCTGCAGGGTCCACCACGGCGTCGGTACCTCACTGACGCTGCCGAGCCGGAGCGTCGCGAGGTCGGCCAGGCCGAAGCCCGGATTGATCTCGCGCCCGACGAGGAAAAAGGGATCGCCCATCACCACGGCACCGAAGAGGCGCAGCGGGCAGTCATGATCGGCATCATGCGCGAGGAGCACGCGCATGGGGCCGCCCCATCCGAAATCGGCGGCACCGGAGAGAACGACATTCTTCACCGCCGCCGGCTGGTCGCCGGGCAGGAGCTGCACGTCGACGCCCGCCTTTGCGTAGGCGCCGCGCGCGAGCGCTGCATAGAAGGGCGCGTAGAACACGGCGCGAAAGGGTTCCCTCAGGGTGATCGGACGCATCGGATCTCCTTCCTTCCGCGCGCAGCATGGCATGCGACTTGCGATACGCCAACCAGCCGTGGCATGCCGATGAACGGATCTTTTCGTGCACCATTGCAGCATTCCGATGCGCAATCCCGAAGGATGTCCCTTGCCATGCTGGATCGACGCAGCCTTCTCGCTCTCGCCGCCACCGCCGGCATCGTGCCGTGTCCCGCTACGGCGCAGGGCGGCTTTCCCACCCGTCCGGTACGCATGATCATCCCCGTGGGCGTCGGCGGCGTCACGGATGTGGTGGGGCGCATCATGGCCGATGGCCTGACTGCGGCGCTCGGCCAGGCCGTGGTGGCAGAGAACATCGCAGGGGCCGGGAGCACGGTGGGGGCCGCGGCCTTCCAGCGCACGAAGCCGGATGGTCACACCATCCTCATGGCGACCAACAACCATGCGGTGATGCAGCGCGTCTATCCGAGCTTCCCGCATGATCCGGTGACGGATTTCGTGCCGCTGGCGCTGGTGGGACGGCAGCCCTTTGTGCTGGCCGCGCATCCGAGCGTACCGGCGCGCGACGTGCCCGAGTTGCTGGCCTGGCTTCGGCGACAGGGAGACTCGGCCAATTACGGTTCCACGAATCCCGGCGCCACGAATCACCTGGCGGGGGAGCTTCTGAAGCAGCTGGCCGGGGCCTCCTTCACGGTGGTGCCCTATCGCACCGCTGCCAATGCCGTGACGGATCTCGTCGCCGGGCGCGTGCAGTTCACGATCGATACCCCGACAATGTTGATGCCGCTCATCCGCGAGGGCAAGCTGCGCGGGTTGGCCGTGAGTTCGGGAAGCCCCTCGGAGCTCGCGCCGGGCATGCCCAGCCTCGGCAGTGCAGGGGTTCCGGGATATGAGATGACGGCGTGGCAGGTGCTCTACGCCAGGCCAGGCACGCCGGAGCGCGCCGTGGCGGTGCTGCGCGAGGCGGCGGCCCGCAGCCTTCAGGACCCCGGCTTACGGGCTAGGCTGCTGCAGATCGGCGTCGAGACCTGGGCGGACAGCTCTGCCGCCGCGGCGGACCGGCATGTCCGCGCGGAAGTGGAGCGCTGGTCGCCGATCGTGGCGCGCATCAGCCCCGGCGGCTGAGCGTCCGGGGCGGAGAGCGCTTAATCTGCCCTCGCCCCGGAGCGGCGGACGACCTCGGACCAGCGCTCCAACTCGGCCGCGATGAAGCGGCCGAGCTCCTCCGGATCGCTTCCGATGGCCTGGACGCCGAGTGCATCAAGCTGCGCCCGGAGCGCCGGGAGCGACAGGGCGGCGCGCACCCCGCTACGGAGCCTCTCGATAATGGCGGGGTCCGTTCCGGCGGGCGCGAGAAGTCCCTGCCAGACTTTAACGTCGAAGCCGGGTAGCCCGGATTCGGCGATGGTCGGCACGTCGGGCAGGGCGGGCGCCCGCTCCCGGCCACTCACCGCCAGGGCGCGCAGCCGGCCCGCCGCGATATGGGGCGTAGCCGACAGGATGTTGTCGAAGCCCGCCACGATGCGGCCGCCCATCAGATCCGTCAGCATGGCCGGGCTGCCCCGGTAGGGCACGTGCACCATGTCGAGCCCGAGGGACTGCTTGATCAGCTCCATGCCCAGATGGCCGGCGGAGCCGTTGCCCGCCGAGCCGTAGGAGATTCGCCCCGGCTCGGCCCGGGCGCGCTCGACGAGAGCCCCGAACCCGCCCTCGGGCAGCGCCGGCCCGGCCGCGAGCACGTAGGAGGCGCTGGTGAGAAGCGAAACCGGGTGGAAATCGGCCACGGGATCGAAGGGCACTCGCCCGAAAAGATGAGGGTTGATGACGTGGTTGGGCCCGATCAACAGCAGCGTGTATCCATCGGCCGGCGCCCGCGCGACGAGCTCCGTTCCGACATTGCCGGCGCCGCCGGGCCGGTTGTCCACGACGAAGCTCCGGCCCATGGAGGCCGAGAGGCCCTCAGCCACGGAGCGTGCGACGAGATCCGCGCCACCGCCGGCGGGAAAGGGCACCACGATCCGGACCGGGCGCGACGGATAGAACTCCTGTGCCCGCGCGCCGGGCCCTGCGGCACCCGCTGCAAGTAGTCCCAGTGCGGTGCGCCGGGAGAGCGGGCGGATCCCCGAGCCGGCCATCACGGCGTACGGCCCGTTGAGCTCCGTAGCACGGGCTCCCACTTCGCGATCTCCGCCTCTAGATAGGCCGCCGCCGTGGCAGGCGAATTATCCCCGAAAGGCTCCACGCCCACCTCCGCGAAGCGCGCGCGTGTCGCGGGCCTGGCCATCACCTCGCTCAATGCCGCTGCGATCCGGGCCAGGATCGGCCCCGGCGTGCCAGCCGGCGCGTAGAGCGCCTGCCAGGAGGAGGCGTCGTATCCCTCCACCCCGGCCTCCTGCAGCGTCACCACATCGGGCAGCATCGCCGAGCGGTCCCGGGAAGTGACGGCAAGCCCCCTGACCCCGCCGTCACGCATCAGGGGCGCGAGCAGAGTCTGGCTGTCGATCATCATGTCCACCCGGCCGGCCAGTAGATCGGTCACGGCCGCCGGCGTGCCGCGATAAAGGACGATGGTGAAATCCACCCCGGCCCGCGCCTTGAGCAGCTCGCCCGAGAGATGGGAGCCGGCGCCGATGCCCGTCGTACCAAAATTCGCCTCGCCGCGCCTGGCCCGTAACCACGCGAGGAGCGATCTTACGTCATCCGCGGGCACAGAGGGATGCACGGCGAGCACGAAGGGCTGCTTTCCGATCAGCCCGATCGGCGCAAAGTTACGGACCGGGTCGAAGGTAAAGCTGGGATAGAGCACCCGCGTCACCGCATGGCCGGTGGAGTTGAGCAGCAGCGTGTACCCATCCGGCGTAGCGCGGGCCACCGTCGCGGCACCGATCGTGCCGCCCGCACCGCCCTGGTTCTCCACCAGCACCGG
>DATCMG010000003.1:0-3696 GCA_036563555.1 Roseomonas sp.
CGTCTTTTACGGGGACAAGGCGGTGGACCGTTCCCCCTGCGGCACCGGCACCTCGGCGCGCATGGCGCAGCTCGCGGCGCGCGGGAAGCTTTCCGTGGGCGACGACTTCATCCACGAAAGCATCATCGGCACGCATTTCGACGGCCGGGTGGAAGGGAAGGCGGTGGTGGGCAACCACGAGGCCATCATCCCGAGCATCGCCGGCTGGGCCCGCACCCATGGCATCAACACCATCTTCGTGAACGAGCGCGACCCGCTGCGCGCCGGCTTCCTGGTCTGACCCGGCGCATCATGGGCGAGAAGCCGGTCGCGGTCATCGGGGCGGGGGTTGTGGGCGTCGCCTGCGCCCGCGCCCTGCAGCGTGCCGGCAAGCCCGTGCTGCTGCTCGATCCGGCACAGGTTGGCGGGCTCTGCTCGGCGGGCAATGCCGGGCATATTGCCATCGAGCAGGTTCGGCCCATGGCGCGGGCGGATGTGCTGGCGGGCGTGCCGCGGATGCTGGCCAATCCCACAGGCCCGCTGACCCTGCGCTGGCGCGGCCTGCCCGCCATGATGCCCTGGATGCTCCGCTTCGCCGCCGCCACGCGCCCCGCGCGGGTGGAGGCCGGGACGGCAGCCCTCGCCTCCCTGCTGCGCAAGGCCGTCGCGGATTGGCAGGCGGCGCTCGACACCCCCGCACTCGCCGCGCTGCTGCGGCGGGAAGGCTCCTTCGCCGTAACGGAGACGCCGGCCGGGCTAAAATCGGCACAGCACGAGGCGTCCGTCATGGCCGCCCATGGCGTGCGCCTTGAGGCGCTGACGCCTGAGCAGGTCGCGGAGCGCCTTCCGGCCCTCGCCATCCCGGTGGCCGGCGGCCAGTTCTTCCCCGACACCGCCCATGTGGTGGAGCCGCACCGGCTGGTCCGCGACCTTGCTGCCCATTTCGTAGCCGAAGGGGGCGCCCTGGTCCATCAGCCCGTCACCGGCTTCCAGCGCGCGGATGGGCGCGTTACCGCCATCCGCACGGGACTGGACGAGCATGAGGTGCAGGGCGTGGTGCTCTCGGCGGGGCTGGCCAGCGCGGGTCTTGCGCCACAGCTCGGCCTCGCCCTGCCCCTTACGGCGGAGCGCGGCTACCACGCCATGCTGCCCTCCGGCGCCGCCGCCCTGCCCTGCCCCGTCTCCTTCGCCGAGCGCGGCTTCATCGCGACTCCCATGGAGCACGGGCTGCGCGTGGCGGGCACGGTGGAACTTGGCGCCGCCGGGCGCCCCCCCGACTGGTCGCGCGCCGAGATCCTGGTGCGCCACGCGCGCGAGCTGTTCGGCGGGACGCCGGAGCCGGTCTCGCGCTGGCAGGGGGACCGCCCGACCCTGCCCGACTACCTGCCCGCCCTCGGCCGCGTGCCGGGGCTGGCCAATGCGGTCGTCGCGACCGGGCACCAGCATCTCGGCCTGACCCTGGCCGCCGCCACCGCCCGGATCGTCGCGGCGCTGCTCACCAGCGGCGACCCGGGCATCGATCTTCGCCCCTTCGACCCTGCCCGCTTCGGAAGAACCTGACATGTCCGGCTTCACCACCCGCCCAGAACTGCGCGGCACCTTCGGCGCCGTCGCCTCCACCCATTGGCTGGCCTCGGCGGCCGGGATGGGCGTGCTGGAGCGCGGCGGCAACGCCTTCGACGCCGCCGTGGCCTCGGGCTTCGTGCTGCAGGTGGTGGAGCCGCATCTGAACGGCCCGGGCGGCGACGCCCCCATCCTCGCCTGCCCCGCAGGCGCGGCGGAGCCCGTGGTGATCTGCGGCCAGGGGCCCTCTCCTGCCGCTGCCACGATGGAGCGCCTGCGCGGCCTCGGGCTGGACCTCATCCCCGGCTCCGGCCTGCTCCCCGCCTGCGTGCCCGGGGCCTTCGGCGCCTGGATGACCTTGCTGCGCGACCATGGCACCGCGACGCTGCGAGAGGTGCTCTCCCCCGCCATTTTCTATGCGCGGGACGGTTACCCGCTCGTCTCCCGCATTCCGGCCGCCATCGCCTCGGTGCGGGAGTTGTTCGAGACGCATTGGCCGACCTCCGCCGAGGTCTATCTCCCCGGAGGCGCCGTGCCCGCGACTGGCCGCCTGTTCCGCAACCCCGCCCTTGCCGCGACCTATGAGCGACTGCTGGCGGATGCCGAGACGGTGGGCGGGCGCGAGGCGCAGATCGGGCGCGCGCTGGACTACTGGTATCGCGGCCCCATCGCCGAGGCCGTGGACCGCTACTACCGCGAGGCGGAGGTGTGGGACGTCTCCGGCCGCAAGAATCGCGGGCTGCTGACGGGCCAGGACATGGCGGATTGGCGCGTTCCCGTGGAACGCCCGGTCTTCGCCGATCATGGGCGCTTCCGCGTGTTCAAATGCGGCCCCTGGAGCCAGGGACCGTCCTTCCTCCAGGCGATCAACATCCTGTCCGGCTTCGACCTGGCGAAGATGGACCCGTTGGGACCCGATTTCGTGCATGTGGTGGCCGAAGCCATCAAGCTCGCCTTCGCCGACCGCGACTGCTGGTACGGGGACAGCGCCCCCGTGCCGCTGGAGGCTCTGCTTTCCGATGAATACGCCGCGCAGCGCCGCGCCCTGATCGGTGACGCGGCCTCGCACGAGTTCCGCCCCGGCAGCCCCGATGGCCGCGCGCCCGTCCTGCCGCCGCTGAACGCCGCCGGCACGCTGAAGGAGCCGCGCATCGGCACCGGCGAGCCGACCGTCGCGCGCGAGGATTCGCGTGGCGGCCTGGACCGTGCCGGCGAGCCTGTGACGACGGCCGGCGGCACGCATCGCGGCGACACCTGCCATGTCGATGTGGTGGATCGCTGGGGCAACATGGTCGCGGCCACGCCCTCGGGCGGCTGGCTGCAGTCGAGCCCCGTAGTGCCCGGCCTGGGCTTCAGCCTCACCGTGCGCGGGCAGATGTTCTGGCTGCAGGATGGGCTCGCCTCCTCCATGGCGCCGGGCGTGCGGCCGCGGACGACGCTGACGCCCAGCTTCGCCTATCGCGACGGCAAGCCATACCTCGCCTTCGGAACGCCGGGCGGCGACCAGCAGGAGCAATGGTCGCTGCTGCTCTTCCTGCACCACGCCCATCACGGCATGAACCTGCAGGAAGCCATCGACGCGCCCGCCTTCCACACGGACCACGCCCCGGCATCCTTCTGGCCGCGCGAGACCGCCTACGGCACGCTGACGCTCGAAAACCGCTTCCCCGCCGCCACGGTCGAGGAGCTGCGGCGCCGCGGCCATCAGGTCGCGGTCGGCGACTCTTGGTCCGAGGGCCGCCTTTCCGCCTGTGCGCGGGAGGCGGATGGAGACGCCCACATCCTCAAGGCTGCCGCCAATCCGCGCGGCATGCAGGGCTACGCGGTCGCGCGCTGACGCGCGCATCGGCACACGCGCGCTGACACGGAGAGAAAGAGAGCATGACCTCCTACATCTTCACCAACGGCCAGTTCCTGGAACCCGGCGCCACCGAGTTGCGCGGCGGCATGGAGGTGCTGGTCGAGGGTGACCGCATCCGCGAGGTTTCGGACAAGCCGATCACATCATCCTCCGCCACGCGCATCAACCTGCGCGGCAAGACGATCATGCCCGGCCTCGTGGACGCGCATGTGCATGTCATCGCCGCCATGGTGAACCTGGCCGAGAACGCGTCTCAGCCCTCCTCGCTCGCCATGATGCGCGCGGCGAAGGTC
>DATCMG010000082.1:0-2224 GCA_036563555.1 Roseomonas sp.
TGCGCCGAAGGAGCTGCCCAGCTCCACCGTGCCCACCACCCGCATCTCGCGATTTCCGATCTGCACGGGGAAGGGCCCGCGCTCCACGAACATCGCGGCGACAGGCCCGAACTCGGGGCGGGACCGCACATCGAAGGCGAAGCTGTCCGGCTGCTTCAGCGCGTCGCGTAGCGGCGCCAGGCCCGGCAGGTTCAGCACGCCTGCCTCCATGTCGAAGCCCACGAGCTGGATGGTGCGCCGCTTTCCCGTCTCCGGGTTCCGGAAGGTTGCCTGCGCCAGATAGACCGGCACCGCCGCCTGCACCGCATCCACGCCCAGCGCCTGGGATACGCGCACGCGCGGGATCGTCTCCGGCCGGAAGGAGGCGAGCGTCATCGGATTCATCAGGAACAGGTCCGCCCGCATCGCACCGATCAGCGTCGTCGCACTCTCGAACAGCGCCGCGCGGAAGCCGAGCTGCATGAAGACCAGCACGCAGGCGAACATCACCCCCGCGATGGCCGAGGCCAGCCGCGCCTTCTCCGACCGCAACTGCCGCCAGGCGAGCCGCACCGCCAGCCAAAGGGCGACGAGCGCGCCCGGCGGCCGCACCGCCCCTCGAATCGCGTGCCGGATGTCGGTGATCGCGTTCACGGCCGGATCGCCACCTGCACCTGCATGCCGGAGCGCCGCAGCAGCGCCTTCCGCGCGGTCTCGTCCAGCGTCAGCCGCACCTCCACCGTGCGCGCATCCACGGCCGCAACCGGATCGGTGCCCGCCTGCGTCGTGCGCCGCACCATCCAGCCGATCTCGCGCACCACCGCCGCATGGCGCGCAGGCTCGCCTGGCACGACCACCTCGGCCACCGCCCCCTCGTGCAGTCGCGGCAGGTCGGTCTCATACACATCGGCCACGACATCGAGGCGTGACAGGTCACCCATTTCCAGCACGCCTTCCGTGCCCACCGCCTCCCCGGCGCGCGCGATGATGCGCAGGATGGTGCCGTCCGATGGTGCACGCAGCCGCGCCAAATCCGCATCGGCCCGCGCCCGCGCCACTCCCGCCTCCGCCGCCGCCAGATCGGCCTGGGCACGCGCCACATCCTCGCGCCGCGGGTTCCGCAGCGTCTCCAGATCGGCCTCCGCCGTCGCCCGCTCCGCGGCGCGCTGCGCAGCCAGATAACGGTTCCGCTCCGCTTGCGCCGCCGCTCCGGCGCCGGAGGCGACGAGCGATTGAGAACGCCCCGCCTCGCGCTGCGCGGTCTCCTCGGCCGCGCGCAGCGCGGCCACCCGCGCCACGGCCGCCGCCACCTCGCTCGCGCTGCCGCCGGCCCGCGTGCGCTCCAGCGTCGCGCTCGCCTGCGCCATGCGCGCGGCCGCCTCCGCCACCGCCGCATCGCGCTGCGCGGCATCGGAAAACTCGGCCAGCACCTGGCCTTCCGTCACGGCGTCGCCCTCGGCCACCATCAGCCGCTCCAGCCTTGCGCCGGCATAGGGCGCGGAAAGCCGCCGGATGCGCCCCGCCGGCTCTACCCGTCCCAGCGCGCCCACCCCCGCCGGCGCCGAGGCGACCGCCGGCGGCGCGACCGGCGCCGGCGCGAAGGGCCCGATGCCCATGGCCCAGGCCCCGATCCCGACCGCCACCACGGCCGCCCCGATCAAGGCCCAGCGCCTCACGACGCGCGCTCCAGCAGCCCGTGCAGCGTCGCGCGCAGCGCCGCCAGCTCCTCATCTCCCGGCTCGTAGAGGCGGAACAGGCGCGCCATGAAGAGCCCATCCCCCGCCAGCATGATGGCCGAGGCCACGCCGGGCGCCGTGCCCTCCGCCGCCACCGCCACGCGGATCCGGGCGAAGAAGGCGCGGATCGGGTCGATCAGCGCGGGGTCATGGTGGAAGGCCGCCAGCAGAACCGCCGCCGCCCGCGCATGCGCCTCCGAGATGTCCGGCTGGTCAAAGGTAAAGGCCAGGCAGGCCCGCAGTGCCCGCGCCGGCCCTTCGGGCTGGGCGGCGACGATCGTCTTGAAATCCGCCTCGATCCCTTCCGCCAGCCGCTGCATCAGCGCGACCAGAAGCGCCTCCTTCGAGGCGAAGTGATAGAGCAGGCCGCCCTTGGACACCCCCGCCTGCTTCGCCGCCCCGTCCAGCGTGAGGGCCGGCACGCCCCGCGCACGAATGATCGCCTCGGCAGCGTCGAGGACGCGGGTGCGGGCATCGGGGCGGCCAGGGACAAGCATGGGATCGGGCGG
>DATCMG010000087.1:0-1564 GCA_036563555.1 Roseomonas sp.
GGCCGCGACCGAGGCTACCAGCCCGATCCGCCCCGCCCTCCGTGCGCGGATCGCCGGCAGCAGGGGGCCGACAAGATGCACCGCACCCATCAGGTTCACCGAAACCTGCACCGCCACGGCCGCCACCCCCTCCGCCGTGCCGTCCGGGCGGCGGCCGGCGGCGATGCCGGCATTGGCGATCACCAGCGCAGTCGGGACCGCCGCATCCCAGTCCAGCACGGTGCGCGCCACGGCATCCGCGTCCCGCACGTCCAGCGCCGCGACCCGCACGGCCGCGCCCCGCGCCGCGCAGGCCTCCGCCGTCTCGCGCAGCCCGGACTCTCCGCGCGCGAGCAGCCCCATCGCCACGCCCGGCGCAGCGAAGCGGCGCGCCAGCGCCGCCCCGAGCCCACGCGAGGCACCGGAGATGATGATGCCACCCTGGAAGCCACTCATCGCCGCCCGCCGATCCGCGCCAGCGCGCCGCGGATGAAGCCCTCGATCCCGCGATGGATGGTCAGCGGCGAGATGCGCCAGGCCGAGGGATCCTCCAGCCGGTCCAGCATCACCTCGGCGGGGCAGGGCAGCAGCGTCACGGGATCGATGTAGCGGGGGTAGAGGATGAGGGCGGCGGCCACCAGCTCGTCCAGCGTGCGGGGAATGCCGCGCCGCCCCGCCGGAAGCGGCGCGCGGTCCTCGGTCAGCCCCCAGCCGGCATAGAAGGGCTGGCCCCAGCAGGTCACGGCCACGCCCCGCAGCAGCGCCTCGAAGCCCGAGAGGGAGGTAAGGGTGTGCAGCGCATCGACCTTGGGCAGCAGCGCCGGCAACGGCACGCCGCCCACCACCCCATCCGCCAGCCCCGCCAGATCGCCGGCGCGCAGCCGCCCGCGCCGGAAACCCGCCTCCAGGTCCGGATGCGGCTTGTAGAGAATGAAGGCCTCCGGTTCCGCCGCCCGCGCCGCCTTCAGCAGGTCGCGATTCGACCGGATCGCTCCACCGCCAAGGCGCACCGAGGCATCATCCTCCACCTGCCCCGGCACCAGCACCACGCGGCGCCCTTCCGGGATCTCGGGCAGCGTGCCCGCGGTGGTCAGGTTGTATTTGGAGACGCCGCGCCGGACGATCTCCGCCCGCAGCGCCGCCGCCCGCGCCAGCAGTTCCGGCGTGAAGTCGCCTTCCGCCAGCATCACCTCTAGGTCCGAGGGCTGTCGCGGGTCGTAATAGGCGCCACGCCTGTCGAGGCTGTAGGAGGCCCCCGGCAGGAACCGCGCCCCGAGCCCGCGGGACCGGACGAACCCGTCCTCCAACAGGCGCAGCTCCACGCCCTGCCGCCGGATCGCCGCGGCCATCCCGTCCGGGCAGGAAGCCGCCCATGCGGTGATCGCCCCACCCTCGGCCCGCGCACGCTCGATGGCGCGGGCGATGTCAGGGGTAAAGGCCGGCACGCCGCCCTCATGCGCCAGCAGCGCGGCCACCTGGCGCCGCTTCCAGCGGGCGATGCCGATGCAGGCCGAGACACCGCGATTTGCGCGCTCCGCCGCCACCCAGTCGGCCAGCAGCGCGAAGCCCTCGGCGCGGCTCGATG
>DATCMG010000091.1:0-2284 GCA_036563555.1 Roseomonas sp.
CGGCGGCCCGCTCACCGTCACCGACTGCAACGTCATGACGGGCAAGCTGGTGCCGGACCTCTTCCCCTCCATCTTCGGCCCGAACCAGGACCAGCCGCTGGACGTGGAGGCCGTCCGCGCCGGCTTCGCCACCCTCGCCACCGAGCTCGGCGGCAACCGCAGCCCGGAATCCGTCGCCGATGGCGCGCTCCGCATCGCGGTGGCGGGCATGGCGGAGGCCATCAAGACCATCTCCGTCCAGCGCGGCTACGACATCACGCGCTACGTGCTGAACGCCTTCGGCGGCGCCTCCGGCCAGCATGCCTGCCTGGTGGCGGATGCGCTGGCGATGACGCGCGTGCTGATCCACCCCTTCTCCGGCCTGCTCTCGGCCTATGGCATGGGGCTGGCCGATATCCGCGCCGTGCGCCAGCGCACGCTGGACCGCCCACTGGCCGATGATGCGCTCCCCGGCACCGCGCCCGCCCTGCAGGCCCTGGCCGCCGAGGCGCGCACGGAAGTCCTGGGCCAGGGCGTCGCACCCGAAGCCCTCTCCACCCGCATCGCCCTGCTGCTGCGTTATGCCGGCACCGACACCCCGCTGGAAATTCCCGCGCTCGACCTGACGGGCGAGGCCGATGTGGCCGAAGCCGCCACCACCCTCCGCGCCACCGCCCTGCGCGAGGCCTTCGAGGCCGCCCACCTCGCCCGCTTCGGCTTCACCGACCCCTCCCGCGACGTGGTGATCGAGGCCGCGCTGGCGGAAGCCGCCGGCGGCGGCGCCATCGCCCCGCCTTCCGCCAGCGCCGCCGAGGGCAGCCCCGCCGAACCCCTGCGCCAGACCCGCATCTTCTCCGGCGGCACCTGGCACGAAGCGGCCGTGTATCGCCGTGAATCCCTGCGCCCCGGCCAGCCCATCCCCGGCCCCGCCCTCATCATCGAGCCGAACCAGACCGTGGTGGTCGAACCCGGCTGGTCCGTCCTCCTCACCCCCGCCGACCATCTCGTGCTCGACCGCGTGGAACCGCTGCCCCGTGGCGTCGCGTTGGGCACCGAGGCCGACCCGGTGATGCTGGAAATCTTCAACAACCTCTTCCGCTCCATCGCCGAGCAGATGGGCGTCGCGCTGCAGAACACCGCCAGCAGCGTGAACATCAAGGAACGCCTGGACTTCTCCTGCGCCGTCTTCGACGCCGAAGGCGGCCTCGTCTCCAACGCGCCGCATATCCCCGTCCATCTCGGATCGATGGATGGCAGCGTGGAGAGCATCGCGCGCGCCAACCCTAACCCGCGCCCCGGCGATGTCTGGGCCATCAACGCGCCCTATAACGGCGGCACGCACCTGCCCGACATCACCGTCTGCACGCCCGTCTTCAGCAAGGACGGCACGGTGATCTTCTGGGTCGCCTCGCGCGGCCACCACGCCGATATCGGCGGCACCGCCCCCGGCTCCATGTCGCCCGACGCCACCACCATTGAGCAGGAAGGCGTCTATATCGACAACCTCCACCTGGTGGAGCAGGGCCGCTTCCGCGAGGACGCGGCGCTCGCCCTGCTGACCGGCGCGAAATACCCCGCCCGCAACCCGCCGCAGAACATCGCGGACCTGAAGGCGCAGGTCGCCGCCAACGCCCGCGGCGCCGCGGAGCTGCTGCGCGCCGTGGAGAGCTTCGGCGCCGATGTCGTGCATGCCTATATGGCGCATGTGCAGGACAACGCGGCCGAGAGCGTGCGCCGCGTGCTCGACCGCCTGCCGGAAGAGGCCTCCTTCGACTACGCCATGGATTCCGGCCGCCGCGTGCGCGTCCGCATCAGCGTGGACCGCAAGGCAAGGGAAGCCACGGTGGACTTCACCGGCACCTCCCCGCAGCAGCCCGACAACTTCAACGCGCCACGCCCCGTTACCCGCGCCGCCGTGCTCTACGCCTTCCGCCTGCTGGTGGACTCCGACATCCCGATGAATGCCGGCTGCCTCAGGCCCATCCGGATCGTGGTCCCGGAGGCCTCCATGCTCTCCCCGCAACGGCCGGCCGCCGTCGTCGCCGGCAATGTGGAGGTGTCGCAGGCCGTCACCTCAGCGCTGCTCGCCGCCGTCGGCGCCCTGGCGCCGGCGCAGAGCACGATGAACAACCTGACCTTCGGCAACACGACCTACCAGTATTACGAAACCATCTGCTCCGGCGCGCCTGCCGGCGAGGGTTTCGACGGCGCCCCCGGCGTGCAGACCCACATGACCAATTCCCGCCTGACCGACCCCGAAATCCTCGAAACCCGCTTCCCCGTGGTGCTGGAGGAGTTCTCGATC
>DATCMG010000092.1:0-8255 GCA_036563555.1 Roseomonas sp.
ACGCCCGAGAGAATGGGAATCCGCCTGTGTCCGACTCAATAAGGCCCGTGCGCATCGCCGTGGATATCGGCGGGACCTTCACCGACCTCCAGGTGCTCGATACGCGCGATGGCTCCGTCCGTGCCTGGAAGACACCTACCACCCCGCTCGACCCCTCAGAGGGGCTGCTGCTCGGGGTCCAGGAGGCTGCGTCGCGCTTCGGCTTTGCTCTCTCGGAAGTCGGGTTACTGCTACACGGCACCACCATTGCCACCAACGCGGTGTTGGAGCGTCGGCTCGCTCGCGGCGCGCTGTTGACCACAGCTGGCTTCGAGGATGTGCTGGAGATCACGCGCCACTATCGCCGCGACCTCTACGCGCTTGACCCCGACCCATACCCCGTTCTGGTGCCGCGTGACCGCCGCCTCGGCGTGCCTGAGCGGATCCGGGCAGATGGCAGCATTGAGCGACCTCTCGACGAATCCGCCGTCCCAATCCTCCTCCGGCGCCTGGACGCGTTGGAGATCGAATGCGTAGCGGTTAGCCTGTTGCACGCTTATGCCAATCCCGTGCACGAGGAGCGCCTGCGCGACCTCCTTCTTGCCGCGCGCCCGGACCTCGCCCTCTCCATTTCTAGCGAAATCAGCCCAGAAATCCGCGAATACGAGCGGACCTCCACTACCGTGCTAAATGCGCTTCTCGTGCCCGTAGTGCGCGCCTATCTGGAACGGCTGGAACGGCGCCTGGGAGAGGACGGCTTCTCGCCCACTGTCTTCCTTGTGCAGTCCAATGGCGGAGTCTGTGGGCTGCGTCGCGCGGCGGAGCAGCCGGCGCGCCTCCTCCTCTCTGGCCCCAGCGGAGGCGCACTGGCAGCAGAGCGCCTATCCCAGCTCCTCGGGCGCCCGGACCTCGTCGCGGTGGATATGGGCGGCACCTCTTACGACGTGTCGGTCGTGCTGGGCGGCCGCGTCTCGGTCGTGACTCAGGGCGAGGTGGACCGCCTCCCGGTCCGCCTGCCCATGGTTGAGATGCGGACCATCGGCGCTGGCGGCGGCTCGATTGCCTCGGTGGAGTCTGGCAGCCGGCTCTCGGTTGGGCCGCGCTCGGCCGGCGCTCGACCCGGTCCGGTCGCCTACGGTCGCGGCGGCACTGAACCTACGGTAACTGACGCCAACCTCGCCCTGGGTCGCCTGGACCCAAATTACTTTCTTGGCGGCACGATGGCTCTCGACATGGCTGCCACGCGCCGCGCCATTGCGGAGCGGATTGCCGCACCGCTGGGCCTTGGCGAAGAGGCCGCAGCCGAAGGCATCCTGCGCGTCACCGACGGGGCGCTTGGCGCTGCCGTGCGGCTCTCGCTCTTCGAGAAGGGGCTCGACCCCCGCGACTTTACCCTCCTCTCCTTCGGGGGCGCCGGCGGGCTGCACGCCACTGCCGTCGCCGAAGAGGTCGGCATCCGCGAGGTCGCCTTTCCGCGGGAGCCGGGCACCCTCTCCGCCTATGGCATCCTCTTTGGCGACCTCGTGCAGGACATCTCCCGCACACGGGTTATCCCCGCGACCGTGGAAGGCCTCGCCTCGCTCTCCTCACTACTGGCGGAGCTCCGGGCCCAGGCGGAAGGCCGCCTTGCCGCCGACGGCGTCGCGGCGGAGGACCGGGCGACCGAGGTTTCGGCTGATATGCGCTATCACGGCCAAGCCTTCGAGCTGCTGATCCCTTGGGGTGACATCGCCGCTCCTGGCGAGGCCGAGCTGTCCCGCCTGCTCGCCGCCTTCCACGGGACGCATCGCCGCCGCTTCTCCTATTCCGACGAGGCGGAGCCGGTGGAGATTGTCACCCTGCGCGTCTCTGCCATCGGCCGCCTGCCCCGCCGGACTGCGGCCGAGGCCCCGCCCGCTGACCGCCCGGCCCGCAAGGGTACCCGGCGGAGCTGGGACCGTGGAACCTGGCACGACATCCCTGTCTGGGACCGCGAGGCACTGACTGCAACCGACCGGATCGAGGGTCCTGCTCTCGTTGAGGAGAGCTTCGCCACCCACTGGATCGGCCGTGGCTGGACGGCATCTCTTGGCCCCGCCGGCGCCCTTGTCGCGCGCCGCGAGGCAGAGGCGGCATCGGCGCCGGCCGGAGCATTCGCTCTCGGCCCGGTCGAAATTGAGGTCATCCGCAATGCCTTGACCGCTGCGGCGGCGGAGATGGACGTGACGGTCTGGCGTACCAGCCGCTCGACCATCGTGCGCGAGCTGCTCGACTACTCCACCGCGGTCTTCGACGCGCAGGGCAATAACCTCGCCCAGTCCGCGCGCATTCCCGGCCACCTGAATTCCATGAGCCACCTGCTGCGCGAACTGCTGGACAAGCATGTGGATGCCGAGAGCTGGGGTCCGGACGATGTGGTGGCCACCAACGACCCCTATTGCGGCGGCCAGCACCTGCCGGACATCGTCACTTACAAGCCGGTCTTTCACGAGGGCAGGCGCATCGCCTTCGTTGGCACGCTCTGCCACCACATCGATATGGGCGGTCTCGCCGCTGGTTCCTATGCCGCGACGGCAACGGAAATCTTTCAAGAGGGGCTCCGCATACCGCCCCTGAAGATCGTCGAGAACGGCCAGCCGAATGCCGGCGTCTGGGCGATGATCCGGCAGAATGTCCGCAAGCCGGCCCTGGTACTGGGTGACCTTGCCTCCCAGCTCGCCAGCCTCGAGGTGGGCGCCGCCGCCATCCGCCGCCTTGCCGCCCGCTACGGCGCCGAGGGCATGATCGAGGCCGGGCGGCGCATCCTCGACAACAGCGAGGCGGCAATGCGCGCGGCCATCGCACGTATGCCGGATGGAACCTACGAGTTCGAGGATTTCCTCGATGACGACGGTGTGGCGCTGGACCAGCCGTTGCGCCTGCACGCGCGGCTGCAGATTGCGGGGGATAGCATTACCGCCGATCTTTCAGGCTGCTCACCCCAGGCAAAGGGGCCGGTGAACGCTACCCTGGCCTCCTCGGCCGCCGCTGTGCTCTTCGCAGTCATGTCGGCTAGCGACGAGCCACTCGCGGCTAACGCCGGCTGCTACCGTCCCGTGCGCATCCTGGCGCCCGAGGGGCTCTGTGTGAACGCCCGCCACCCCGCGCCTGTGGCGCACCGCGTCGCTGTTAGTCACCGTCTGCTCAATGCTGTGCACGGCGCGCTGCACGGAGCCGTGCCGGACCGCATCCCCGCCGCCTATTACGGTAACTCTTACGTTTGCACCTTCCAGACAGTGACGGCGGACGGATCTCGCGAGGTGTTGGTGGAGATCGAGATCGGCGGCTCTGGCGCGCATCCGCGGAAGGATGGCGTGAACGCCTTTGCCTCTGGCATGCACAATAACAGCAACATCCCTGTGGAAATGGTTGAGAGCGGTATGCCGCTGACCATTACCGCCTATGGGCTGCTGCCCGGCTCTGGCGGCGCAGGGCGCCACCGAGGCGGGTTGGGCCTTTTCCGTGAATGGCGCGTAGATTCTGAAGCCTGCATCCTTACAACCAATATGGATCGCTTCCATCATGCCCCCTATGGCCTAGCTGGTGGGCAGCCCGCCTCTCTCGGCCGTCTGCTTCTCATCCGGGACGGCGCAGAGACCCCGATTCGGCCGAAGACCGACGGCCTGCTGCTTCGCCGCGGCGATGTGGTGCGACTGGAGACCTCGGGAGGTGGCGGCTTCGGGCTAACTGACGAGCGTAACCCTGAGGCGGCGGCGCTCGACATTGCGCTTGGCTATGTTGCCACTGGGTAGAACCTTGCACCGGCATTGCCCAACTGAGGCCAGCCAGCCAGAAACTCCTTGCGAATGGTCTCCCCCATGCTGGCCTGAGACGAAGATGGCGATGAAGTGCATCTCGCTGGCGCTTCGTTACGACGGTCGGATGCGCTCAGCGCACTCGGCGAGGCTGGGCGCGGCGCCGACGTCTTCTAACCCAAATGGGCCAGAGCCTCCGTTAGCTCAGCAACTCAGGTGTCCCAAAGCATTCGACGACGGCCGGATGGTGCTCGGCAGGCTCGGGCACCTCTTCCAGCAATTCCGCCTTGAGCAGGCTCCGGAACGCTGCGGCATGGCTGGCGCCGCCATGTTTTGCTGGCGTTCGCGGTGCTCGCGGTCATCTGCCACCACGCGACCGTCGCAGCCGAGCAAACCCTCAATCCGCGTAAGTCGCATAGGACGGGCACTCGTCCGCAAATCCCTATACAAGATTCGCCGCATTGCCGCGCCTCGTGCAACGCCGCATCCGCCCGGCGCCCATCCTCGACTGGTCCGCATGGTGTCGCGCCTATCAGGCCGACGCACAAGGCGCGTACCTGAAGCGAAGACCGCAACAGCAATGCTGGGGTTCAGCCATGAGGGCGGGGCGTACAAGGGGTCGATTCCATCCGAAACGCCTGAGGCGTGATGCGGACTAGCGTACCGGCCCGTCGATGTGCATGGGGCTATGCAGCCTCGGCGGCCCATCTCATCCTCCCGACCCAGGATGCGATAATGGAGCTGCTTCCGATGGATGACACCACCCTGGCCCGTATTAAGGCCCTCCAGCCCGAGCTGACCGCGATCCGCCGCGACATCCATGCCCATCCTGAGATGGGCATGGAGGAGGTCCGCACCTCGGCCCTGGTGGCCGAGACGCTCCGTGGCTGGGGCCTGGAGGTGACGGAGGGGGTCGGCAAGTTCGGGGTGGTCGCGACCTTGAAGGGCCGCCACCCCGGCCAGCGTGCCATTGGCCTCCGCTGCGACATGGACGCGCTGGCGATCGAGGAAGCGACCGGGCTCCCCCATGCCTCGACCAACAAGGGCGTCATGCATGCCTGCGGGCATGATGGGCACACAGCCATGCTGCTGGGCGCCGCCCGCCACCTGTCACAGAACCCGGAATTCGGCGGCACCGTCCAGTTCATCTTCCAGCCCGCCGAGGAGGGCCGCGGCGGCGCCAGGGCCATGCTGGCGGATGGGCTGTTCGACCGCTTCCCGGTGGACACGGTCTATGGGCTGCACAACGAGCCCGGCCGGCCGCTCGGCCAATTCGCCATCCGCTCGGGCCCGGCCATGGCGGCGGGCGACCGCTGGGTCGTGACCTTCCGCGGCACGGGCGGGCATGGCGGCGCTTCCCCGCATCTGGCCACCGATGTCGCGGTCCTGCAGGCGCAGTTCGTCCTGGCGCTGCAGACCGTTGTGGCGCGCAACATTGCCGCGGTGGATGCGGCGGTAATCAGCGTTGGTGCCATCCATGGCGGCTCCATGGCATCGACCAACGTGATGCCTTCCGAGATAGTGATCGGCGGCACCGCCCGCTCCTACACGGTGGCGGTTCGGGACACGATGGAGCGCCGGATGCGCGAGCTGGCCCATGGCCTCGCCGCCTCCTTCGGGTGCACGGCGGAGGTGGATTATGACCGGCGCGGGGAGGCGCTGGTAAACCACCCCGAGCAGACGAAGGTCGCCATTGCCGCCGCCGCGGAGCTGGCCGGCGCGGAGAAGGTGGAGGGGAATGCCCCGTTGATCACCGGCGGGGAGGATTTCTCCCTCATGCTCCAGGCCCGGCCGGGCGCTTTCATGTTTATGGGCATCGGTGCGGGCGGCCCCAGCTCTGAGGCGCTGCACACGCCCACCTACGATTTCAACGACGACGCTATCCCCCTCGGCGTCGGCTACTGGGTCAGCCTGGTGGAGCGAGAACTCGGCAGCGTGGGCGACCGCTCCCAGGCTTGAGAAATTGACCTGAGTGCGGGCGAACCGGCCCCGGCCGGTGCGCCCTGTGCCGACGATGCGTCAGCGAGCAGGCCGCACATCCTGGGCCAAAGTCATTTGTCTGCGCATGGCGTTTGCGTCAGGCCCTGGTGCAGTCGTGCTACTTCAGACTGACCCTATTCCATAAAGGGCAGGCAGCCGAAGGCTTGCATTTCCACTTTTGGCTGTCGCGTGGGCCACGCCGAGGTTGTAAAGGGGGCGCTACCCTGATCTTTTTCCTGATAGCAGGGAATAGGAGGACAGAGACGAGTTCGCGGCTGACTGCCCCCACAATCAGGCTTCTTCAATTTTCCTGTTATTTCGTGTCCTCGCCTGATGGCGAGAAAGAGAACCCGCCTTTGCAGGCGCTTTCGGTGCGTTGGCTTCAGCGGAATGCTGGAAGAACGCTTCTGAGTCATTGGGCCGGCGGAACACGTCCCTATAGGCGAGGCGGATCAGCCGGGGGCCCGCGTCGCCAGCGGCCAGGGGCGCGTCACGCCGAGTGCCCGCGAGACTGTCTCCAGATCCTCGCCCCGAAGCAGCCGCAACACCGCATCCCGCTTGCGCTGCCGCGGCATCAGATCACCCCGGCCAGGGCCGGCGGCATCCGTCGTTTCGGCCGTCATTATGCACCCTATCCGCGGATACCGTCAGTTTGCGAGGTGTCTCGTTCACCGTGGAGAGAATGAGGCGCGAGCCCAAGCGCACCCGGTTTGTGAGATAATCAGGCTCTCGGGCCACGGACAGAGAGGGCCGCACACATGCGTACACTGCAGCATCCGGCCCGGCTGGTGCCACTGGCCTTCCTTCTTGCCATTGCGGTGGGCACTGTTTTTCTGATGCTGCCGATTTCCCGGGCTGGCGGGGATAGGGCCCCGTTCCTGACGGCGCTCTTCACCGCGACCTCTGCGGTGTCTGTTACGGGGCTGATCGTCGTGGATACGCCCACCTATTGGTCGGGCTTCGGGCAGGCCGTCATCTTGGGCCTGATCCAGCTTGGTGGCTTGGGCATCATGAGTGGGGCGACCCTTCTGGGGCTGCTGGTTGCCCGGCGGCTGCGGCTCAGTACACGTCTGGTGGCCCAGGCGGAGACCCGCAGCCTGGCACTTGGCGATGTCACCGGCGTCCTGAAGCTGGTCCTGCTGGTAACGATCGGCGCCGAGTTGGCGACGGCCGCGGTCCTGGCGCTCCGACTGCGCCATGCTTACGAGGAGCCTTGGCCCGATGCGGTCTGGAACGGCCTGTTCCTCGCGGTCTCCGCTTTCAGCAATGCGGGCTTTTCAACCTATTCCGACAGCGCGATGAGGTTCGCGCTCGATTGGTTGATCCTTGGACCTATCATGGTGGCGGTGATCCTGGGCGGCATCGGCTTTCCTGTGCTGCACGACATGCGCCAGAACCCGGGCCGGCCGGCGAGGTGGTCGGTGCACACCAAGATTACGCTCCTCGGCTCGGGCGCGCTTCTGCTCGGCGGGCTGTTGGCGGTCCTTGCCTATGAGTGGAGTAACCCGGAAACACTCGGCACGCTCGACCCTGCGGGCAAGCTGCTCGGATCCGCATTCCACTCTGTCATGACCCGGTCGGGTGGGTTCAACTCCCTCGATGTTGGGAAAATGCAGCCGGAAACGCTCGCCGTCAGCTATGGCCTGATGCTGATCGGCGGCGGCAGCGCCGGCACCGCCGGGGGCATCAAAGTGACAACCTTCCTGGTGCTTGGGCTCGTGGTATGGGCCGAGATCCGCGGTGAGCCTGATGTCACTGCCTTTGGGCGACGCATTTCCAGGGAAGTCCAGCGGCAGGCGTTGACGGTCGTGCTGCTGGCTGTTGGCGTCGTGGGGACAGCGACGCTGCTTCTTCTTAGCGTCAGCGACTTCACTCAGCAGGATATCCTGTTCGAGGTTATCTCGGCCTTCGCGACCGTTGGACTATCAACCGGGATCACCGCCAACCTGCCGCCGGCTGGCCAGGTCATTCTCGTGGCCTTGATGTTCCTCGGGCGGGTCGGAACCATCACCGTCGCAACGGGTTTGGCGCTTCGCAGAAAGCAGAACCCGTACCGCTATCCAGAGGAGCGCCCCATCGTTGGCTAAGACCCCGTCTCCCAGCAGCGACAGCGTCGTGGTGATCGGCCTTGGCCGGTTCGGCGGTGCGGTCGCCGAGTCCCTCGCCCGTCTCGGGCACCAGGTCCTTGGCATCGACGAGGATGCCGGACTCGTGCAGTCCTGGGCGGATCGGCTCACCCATGTGGTTCAGGCAGACTCGACCAACAGCGACACGTTGCGCCGGCTCGGTGTGCAGGAGTTTGAAAGGGCGGTTGTCGGCATCGGCACCGACCTTGAGGCGAGTGTGCTGACCGTGCTTGCGCTCAGTGAACTCGGCATCAAGGATATCTGGGCCAAGGCGCTCAGCTCCAAGCACGGCCGTATTCTGGAACGCACGGGCGCCCACCACGTGATCTATCCCGAGGTCGCGATGGGGGAGCGCGTGGCGCATTTGGTGACCGGCAAGATGATTGACTTCATGGAA
>DATCMG010000093.1:0-1957 GCA_036563555.1 Roseomonas sp.
CATCAACCTGTGCCTGCTGCGCGGCATGGCCGTGCATCGCGGCTTCAACCACGACGAATCCGACAGCGAGGCGGTGCTGGAGCAGTGGATCGCCATGGTCCGGCATCTGGCCGCCGCGCCGGCAGCCGCCATCCAACGGAAGCCGGCGCGCAACGAAGCGCCGTGACGCGACAGCATCCTGGCCGCCCGCCAGATTCGCGAATGACGCGTCAGGGCGTACCGAGATAGCCGCGCCCGGGCAGCAGGCCGTTGCGCTCCAGCGAGGCCACCACCTGTCCCACCATCTCGCGCGGCAGGCCGGGGCCCGCGTGCAGGCGGGGCGGTGGCGCGATGCGGGCATCGGGCCCGAAGGCCATGGCATGACTCAGCGCCTTGTTGGCGTTGGTGAAGGCGTTGCCGTGCGAAAGCTCCTGCACGGCGGCGAAGGCATCGGCCACCACGGCCGAGAGCAGCGCCGAGCGGGCGCGAGCCACTTCAGGCCGCCCCTCCCGCAGCGCATCCAGAATACCGGCCAGCTCGCCCGGGAAGGCGTTGGCGGTGCTGAGCAGGAAGCCGTGGTAAGGGCCGCCGAGCGCCTGATGCCAGCGGGCATAGTCGCCCTCCGCGCCCCGCAGGAGCACCAGTTCCGGCGGAAGCAGGCCGGAGGAGGCCACTTCATCGGCGCCGCCGCTATCCTTGAAGAAGAGGAAGTTCGGGAAGCGCGCGGCAAGCTCCGCCACCAGCTCCGGTGTCATGCGGTTTCCCGTGACCTGGGGAAGCTGATAAAGCGCCATAGGCAGGCCGCGGGCAAAGATCGGCGATAGTGCCTCGGCGATGCCGGCCTGGGAGAGCGGCGCCTTCGTCGTCGGCGGCGCGACCGTGATTCCCCGGATCCGGCACGCGGCGAAGGCCTGGGGAGTCGAATCCGTGCCGGCCCGCTCGCAGATTCGCCGGATCAGGCGGCCGAGCAAGGCGCCCATCGAAGCGGCGTCCGGCCGCAGCACGCCCGCGAGCAGGTCGATGCCGCGCGGTGCCGCGAAGTCGATGGCCAGGTCGAGCGCGGCGATGGTTTCGTCGTCGCCCATCTCCCATGCATCCCCGGTCGAGCCGGGAATGAGGAAGCCCTTCACATGCGGGGCCATGAAGGCGAGATGCGCCTCCTGCCGCGCCCGGTCGAAGCCGCCTTGCCCGTCATAGAAGAACAGGCTGGGCGACCAGAGCCGGGGCACGCCGTCCGGGAACAACGCGGCCAGCAGGGCGGCGCGATCCGCGGGGAAGTGGTGCATCTCGCCCATCACGCCTACTCCGGCCGGATGTTGTGTTCGCGGATGATGGCGCCCCAGCGCTGACGGTCGGCCGCGATCTGGCGGATGAAGTCCTCGCGCGTGCCGCCCAGCCGCTGCAACCCGTTCTCGGTGAAGCGGCGCTGCACCTCAGGCGCCTGCATGGCGCGGTTCAGCTCG
This sequence comes from Roseomonas sp., assembly GCA_036563555.1. Classification (GTDB taxonomy): domain Bacteria; phylum Pseudomonadota; class Alphaproteobacteria; order Acetobacterales; family Acetobacteraceae; genus Roseomonas. The sequence continues at coordinate 1,443 of DATCMG010000093.1, forward strand.
GCGTTCCAGCGACCCACCACGGCATCCGGCGTGCGGCCGGGCAGCACCACGCCGAACCAGCTCGGGATGACGAAGCCGGGCAGGCCGTCGCGGGAGATCACGGGCAGGTTCGGCACCAGGGGGGATGCCTCGGCCGCGCCATAGGCCACCGCGCGCAACCCGCCGTCGCGGATCTGGCCCATGAACTCCGGCATGTTGCCGAACATCACGTCCACCCGGCCGGTGGAGATGTCGAGGATGGCCGGCGCCCCGCCGCGATAGGGGATCTGCGTGATCTGCCCACCGGTGAGTGCGGCGAAGAGAATGCATGAGAGCTGCTGGCTTGATCCCGCGCCGACGGTCGCGCAGGTCGTCGTGCGGGAACGGTCCTTCGCGAGCTGCGCCAGGTCCTGCCAGGTACGGACCGGGGAGCGCGGTCCGGTGACGAGTATGTTGTAGACCGAGGCGACGTTGACGACCGGAATCAGGTCCTTGTCCACGTCGTAGGGAAGCGGCTGCATCTGCGGCGTCACCGT
>DATCMG010000104.1:0-2069 GCA_036563555.1 Roseomonas sp.
GAGGTGCTCGGCGTGGCTGTGGGCTGGGCCCCGGCCGGGTGACGCGCCGCGGGGGGCGCTAGGCGGTGCTGGGAGGCGGACGATACCGCTGCCCCGCGGGCCGGAGGGGGCGAGGCCAGGTCTATCGCGTCCAGGCCGATCTCCGGCCCCTCGGCCATGAGCACGGCACGGTGCATGGCATTCTCCATCTCCCGCACGTTGCCGGGCCATCCATAAACCTGCAGTCCAGAGATGGCCGCCGCGGAGAGCGGTCGCAGCGGCACGTCGTTCACCGCAGCGAAGCGCGCAGCAAAGGCCTTCGCGAGCGGCAGGATGTCCCCTCGCCGCTCGCGGAGCGGCGGAAGGCGTAGGCGTACCACGTCCAGGCGGAAGTAAAGGTCCTCCCGGAACCTGCCGGCGCGAACCTCGGCCATAAGGTCTCGATTCGTCGCGGCCAGGATACGCACGTCAACGCGCACGGGGTGCTTGCCGCCCAACCGGTCGATTTCACGCTCCTGGATCGCGCGCAGCAGCTTCGCCTGCAGCCGCAGGTCCATCTCACCGATCTCGTCAAGCAGCAACGTGCCGTGCTCGGCCTGCTCGAACTTTCCCTTGCGCTGGGCGACCGCACCGGAGAATGCGCCCTTCTCGTGGCCGAACAGCTCACTCTCGAGCAGGGACTCCGGCAGGGCTGCGCAGTTCAGCGCGACGAAGGGACCGGCCGCGCGGCGCGACTTTGCATGGATGCGCCGGGCCACCAGCTCCTTGCCGGTTCCGCTCTCGCCGGAGATCAGCACGGACGCCTCGGCCCGCGCTACCTGGTCCACCCGACTCAGCACGGCGAGCATCGCCGGATCCTGGGCAACCATCGCGTGCTCCGCGTCGGCTTCTCCCGCCGCGGCTTGCAGCATCGCGGCAATCAGGTCGGCGTCCGGTGGAAGCGGAAGGAAGTCGCGGGCACCTTCACGTAGCGCGCGCAGCACCGCCGGTGCCTCCGCCTCCGGTCCGCACGCGACGAGCGGGCACTGGATTCGCTCTCCCTGCATGGCGCGGACCAGCCAGCCTATGTCATGCACGACCTCGCACAGCACCACGTCGGCGCCCTCCTGGCGCAGCCGGCTCAGCGCCGTGGTGACGCCGCCGGCATGCGCGACGGTGGCCCCGCGCGCCTGTGCTAGTCGCGCCGCCTGGCCGAGCTCCCCTTCCAGGGAGCCGATGATCAAGACGCGTGGCATGGCGTCAGCTTACCCGCTCCGTCTTGACGATCTCGGTCATGGTGACACCGAGGCGGTTCTCGCCGACCATCACCACCTCGCCGCGCGCGACGAGGCGGTTGTTGACGTAGATGTCCACGGCCTCGCCCAGCTTACGGTCCAGCTCCACCACGGCGCCACGCCCGAGCTTCAGGAGCTGGCTTACCTGCATGGTGGCGCGCCCCAGTACCGCGCTCACCTGCACGGGGATGTTGTAGACGGCGCCAAGCCCCTCCGCGCCCGGGATGTCGCGCCGGGTCTCTGCTGGCGCGTAGTCGAGATCGTCCAGCGGGATGCCGGAGTTAATCTGATCAGGCATTTTGCCCTCCACGTCTCAGTTCTGCCGCGCTTCGGCGGTGGTGAAGCCGGCGCTTGACAGCAGCGCGGCCACGGCGGCGCAGGCTTCGGCGGCGCGGCGTTCCGCCTGACCGCCGTGCCAGCGCAGGGACACGTCGCCATCCGTGAGCGTCGGGTCGCCGGAGACTGCGACCCTCGCTTGAGAGACGAAGCGCATGGCCAGCGGCGCGGCCAATGCCGGAGAGACACGCATCTCCACGCTCGGCTCGTCCACCAGGACGGGCAGGATCAGCTCGGCGAAGGACGCCGCTTCCGACGTGGCGAATCGGGCGGCGAGCGAGGGCAGGGCCGCCGCAAGCATGGCCACCATCAACCCTGCCACGGCCGAGGCCGCCTCCTCGGCCACGGCGCGCGCCGCGGGTGCCGCGTCCGCCAGCTGCGCGGCGGCGAGCCGCAGCGCCGCCAGGGCCGCCTCCTCGCGCTCGGCCGCGACGGCGGCGCGGCCGGCCGCCTCGCCCTCCGCGTAGCCGGCGGCCCGCT
>DATCMG010000111.1:0-2493 GCA_036563555.1 Roseomonas sp.
GTCCACCGCGCGCTCCCCGGCCTCGGGCGTGCCCATGGCGGCGGCGATCTCCTCGCGCGACAGGACCTCGCCGCCACGCCGGGCGAGCGCCACCAGCAGCGCCGCCTCGCCGCCGGTCAGGCGGGTGATGCCTTCGGGGCCGCGCAGCTCCCCGCGCTCGGCATCGAACCAGCGGGGGCCGAGCTGCACGGGGGGCAGGGGGGCGGCCGCCGGCGGGGCGGCGCGCTTGAGGATGGTGCGGATGCGAAGCGCCAGCTCGCGCGGGTCGAAGGGCTTGGCGAGGTAGTCGTCCGCCCCGTGCTCGAAGCCCGCGATCCGGTCATCCGGGGCGCCGGCGGCCGTCAGCATCAGGATGGGCACATCCTGGCCCACGCGGCGCAGACTTTCCGTGAGTTCCAGGCCCGTCTCGCCCGGCATCATCACGTCCAGCACCATCAGGTCGTATTCCATTCCCGCCAGCGCCTGGCGCGCGGCGGCGGCATCGCCCGCGACGGTCACGCGGAAGCCTTGCTCGGCCAGGAAACGCTGGAGCAGGGCGCGCAGCCTCGCATCGTCATCCACCACCAGGAGATGGGCGGCGTCGGTCATGGCGTCTTTCCCGAAATGCCGGTTTCAGTGGGTTTCGCCGGGGTTCGTCCGGCCGCGGGGCGCGTGCCGGCCGGGGGCACGGCCCGCACGGAGGGCCGGTCCGTGCTCCCCAGCCGGTCCAGCGCCTTCCGCGCTTCGGGCCCCATCAGCCCGCGCATGACGTGGCGGAAGCCCTCCACCGCGACCGGCCCGGCCTCGCGATAGGCGCGCGTCACCGTCTCCCGCTGCCGCTCGAAGAGGCGCCGCTCCAGCACCTCCCCCTCGGGCGTGAGGGCGAGGAGGCGCTGCCGGCGATCCGCGCGCCCCGGGTTTTGGGCGACGTAACCCTGCTGCATCAGCGGTGTCAGCACGCGGGAGAGGGATTGCTTGGTGATGGCGAGGATGGAAAGCAGCTCCCCCACCGTCAGCCCTGGCCGGCGGCCGAGGAAGTGCAGCACGCGGTGATGTGCCCGCCCCATGCCCAGCTCCGCCAGGATGGCATCCGGGCCGGCGGTGAAGTCACGATAGCCGAAGAAGAGCAGGTCCTGGGCGAGCCGCAGCTCCTCCTCCCGGAGGAAGAGCAGGTTGCGCCCCGCGGCGCCTGCTCCGCCTCCGGGACCGCCCCCCGGGCCGCTGCGTGTGTCCATCCCTTCAGGCATGGCTGCCCCGCTCCTTCATTTGGTCAGCATCGTTGACGCAAACATGCCGGCCATTCTAGCGTGAACTCAGTTGGCGCAACAAAATTACTCAACGGCCGGCCTTATGGCCCAGAAAGGAAAATCGCCATGGCTCTTCCCTCCTTCGACGACCGCGACGGCTGGATCTGGTTCGACGGGCATTTTGTCCCCTGGCGCGATGCGAAGCTGCATGTGCTGACGCATGGGCTGCATTATGCCAGCGGCGTGTTCGAGGGCGAACGGGCCTATGCCGGCAATATCTTCAAGCTGCGCGAGCACACGGAGCGCCTGTTCGAGAGTGGCCGCATCCTGGGCTTCGAGATCCCCTGGACGGTGGAGGAGATCGAGGCGGCCTGCACCGAGACCCTGCGGCGCAACGGCCTGACCGAAGGCTATCTGCGCCCCGTCGCCTATCGTGGCTCCGAGAAGCTGGCGGTCGCGGCGCAGGGAACGACGATCCATGTGGCCATCGCCGCCTGGGGCTGGCCGAACCTGTTCGGCGAGGACCGGATGAAGGGAATCACGCTCGGCATGGCGAAGTGGCGCCGCCCGGCGCCGGACACCGCGCCCACCGCCTCCAAGGCCACCGGCCTCTACATGATCGGCACCATGTCCAAGCACGCGGCGGAGGCCGAGGGCTTCGATGATGCGCTGATGCTGGATTTCAAGGGCGATGTCGCCGAGGCGACCGGCGCCAACGCCTTCTTCGTCTTCGACGGAGAGGTGCACACCCCGACCCCCATCTGCTTCCTGGACGGCATCACCCGCCGCACCGTGATGGCCCTGGCCCGACAGGCGCAGATGAAGGTGGTGGAGCGCACCATCGCCGCCGAGGAGATCGGCCGGGCCAGCGAGGTTTTCCTGGCCGGCACCGCCGCTGAGGTGACGCCGGTTCGCCAGATCGCGGAGCATCGCTACACCCCGGGCCGGATCACCGAGACGCTGGTGGCCGAATACGGGCGCCTGGTGCGGATGAGCCCGGAGGAGGTCCTGGCGCGCGCCGCCTGAGCCACGCCTGGCGGGATTCCGGCCGGCCATGTCCCTTCCGGGATGTGGCCGGTCCGCTTTGTGGGGGTTGTGAGTGCAACCCGCCTTGCGCCGACCTGACATGCCGGTAAGACGGGTGACAAGCGGCGCGCCGGCGCCCAATTGGTGCGCGGGAGTCCCGGCCCAGCCCGGGAGAGCAACGGAATGACAACGGAAACAGGTTCAAAAATTGCGTGCCGGCCCCGAGTGGCCCCCGCGCCAT
>DATCMG010000112.1:0-4293 GCA_036563555.1 Roseomonas sp.
GATCGACCGCGAAAAGGCGATGATGGAGAGCCTGATGTCCTTCCGCCGCGCGGGTGCGGACGGTGTTCTCACCTATTTCGCGGTGGAAGCCGCAACGCGCCTGCGCGCCGGCTGAACCGGCGCGCAGGTCGGGTCTTTACATCGCCGGGCGGCGGCGCATCGGGCGCGCGGCCGCAGGCGCGGCCTGGGCGGCGAAGGCCTTGCGCAATTCGCCGCCCACGAAGGCCTGCGCCTGCTTCGCCTTCGTCAGCACCGCATCGGCGCCGAAGAACTCGTGCGTCACTCCCGGATAGACCATGTGGTTCACGGCCACCCCGGCGCCACGCAGCTTGTCGGCAAGGCGCGCGCCGTCTGACTGAAGCGGATCAATCTCCGCATTCACGAGGATCACCGGCGGCAGGCCGGCAAGATCGGCGCGGCCGATCAGGTCCAACCGCGGATCCTGCAGGTCCTGCGGCCCGCGCGTGTAGTTCCGCACGAACCACTCGATCATTGCCTTGTTCAGCGGCTTCGCATTCGCGAACTGCTGGTAGGAGGGCGTGTTCAGGTCCACCCCGGCAACAGGGTAGATGGACGCCACGGCGCGCGGCATGGGCAGGCGCATGTCCCGCGCGTAGATCGCGGCGTTCAGCGCCAGGTTGCCGCCCGCGCTCTCGCCGGCAATCGCGATCCGGCCGGGATCGGCGCCCAGGGAAGCCGCATTCCGTGCGGCCCAGACATAGGCGACATTGGCGTCGTCATGCGCGGTGGGGAAGCGGAACTCCGGCCCCTGGCGGTAATGAACGGACAGGACGATCGCCTCGGACTCCACGCAGAGGGCGCGCGCCGAGGCGTCATAGGTGTCGATATCCGCGATCACCCAGCCACCGCCATGAAAATAGACGATCAGGGGCAGCGGGCGGTTATGCGCGGGGATGGGACGGTAGAGCCGTGCCATCAGCGGCGCCGGCACGGTGCTGAGGGTGATGTCCTCCTGGCTGCCAATCACCCGTTGCGGATTGTTGTTCGCCAGTTCGAGCGCGCGGGCCCTCACGGCGGTGGCATAGGAGGGCTGGCGGCGAGCTTCGGCGGCGCTCAGCGTTTCGATCGGCCTGGGGTTGAGGCGGGCGAGCGTTTCGAGAAGGGCGCGCTGCTCGGGATCGGCGCGGCCGGAGGGATCGGCTGGCATCATCATGCCGGGACTTGGCTGCACACAGGCCGTGGTGAACGCGGTGAGGCCGAGCGGGAGCATGAGCGCCCCTCGGCGTGAAAGCGTCGTCATGAGTGAATCTCCAACCGTGCCGGTCGGGCACTGGGGGCTGGAACGTCACGGGTTGTTTCAGGTTGCCGTTTCGCCGGCCGACAGGAAGTTCACGATCACGGATGTCTGGTGCGGGTCGATCAATGCAGGGGCATGGCCGCAGCGCGGAAAGTTCACGAGTTCCGTCTGTGGACGCGACGCCATGGCGAGCGCGGTCGTTTCGTCCAACAGGTCGCTCTCAACCCCGCGCAGGACGAGGACGGGCTGGGCCAGCGTCTCCCAGACCGGCCACAGGTCGATATCGGTGATGGCGCTGCTCAGCATCGGAGCGGCGATGGCGGGATCGTAATGCAGCACGAGGCGCCCCTCGGGCGTGCGGCGGGCGCTGGTTTCGGCCATGTGGCGCCATGCGGCATCGGGCAGGTCGCCGAAGGAGGCGTGGACGAGGCGGAGATGCGTCTCCACCTCCTCCATGCTCCCGAACTCGGGTTGCATCGCGAGATAGGCGGCGATGCGCTGCAGGGCGCGGCCGGGCAGGAAGGGGCCGACATCGTTCAGCACCATGCGGCGCGGCGCCACATCCGGCATGGCGCCCACCGCCATGCCGATCAGCCCGCCCATCGAGGTGCCGACCCAGTCATAGGGCTTGGGCAAGCGGGCCAGGAACTGCTGGAAGGCCAGCGCGTAAGTGGGCACGGCGTAGAGCTTGCCGTCGGGCAGCCAGTCGCTGAAGCCGCGGCCGAAGACATCCGGGCAGATCACCCGCCGGCCCCGGGCCGCGAGGCGGAGGGCCAGCACGTCGAAGTCGCGGCCGTTGCGGGTCAACCCGTGGACGCAGACCACGGGTGCGCCATCCACCGGCCCCCACTCCATCCAGCGCAGCGTGGCCTCGAAGGAGCCGACGCGGCAGCGGAACGCCCCGGGACGCGGGCCCTCACGCAATCCCATCGGCCCGCAGCTTCGCCACCGCATCCGTATCCAGCCCGAGCCGCGCCAGCACCTCCTCCGTATGTTGGCCGAGCACCGGCGCGGCACTCCGGTAGCTGGGCGGCGTCGCGGAAAGGCGCACGGGGTTGGCGATCACCTGCACGGTCTCGCCGGTGGCATGCTCCATCTCCACGATCACCTCGCGCGCCTGGACATGGGGGTCGGCGAAGACATCCTTCAGCGTGTTGATCGGGCCGCAGCCAATCTTCGCCGCTTCCAGCACCGCCACCCATTCCTTCGTCGTGCGGGTGCGCATGACGGGGGTGAGGGTGTCCGTGACGAGTTGGCGGTTCTCCACGCGCTTCGCATTGGTCGCGAAGCGGGGATCGGCGAGCAGCGCCTCCTGCCCTGTCAGCTTGCAGAAGCGCTCGAAGGTCGGGTCGTTGCCGACGGAGAGGACGATGTATCCGTCGCTGCTCGGGAAAACCTGGTAGGGCACGATGTTCGGGTGCTGGTTGCCCAGGCGAGGCGGGTTCTCGCCGGTGGCGAGGTAGTTCATGCCCTGGTTCGCCAGCCAGGCCACATGTGTGTCCAGCATGCCGATATCGATGCGCTGCCCCTGCCCCGTCGCGCTGCGGTGGTTCACCGCCGCCAGCACGCCGATGCAGCCATAGAGGCCGGCGAACAGATCGGCGACGGGAATGCCCACCTTCTGCGGCTCGCCCTCGATCTCCCCCGTGAGCGACATGACGCCGCCCATGGCCTGGATGAGCGCGTCATAGCCGGGGCGCGGGGCATAGGGGCCGGTCTGCCCGAAGCCGGTAATGGAGCAGTAGATCAGCCGGGGATAGCGGTCCTTCAGATCCTCCCAGCCCAGCCCGTATTTCGCCAGTGCGCCGACCTTGAAGTTCTCCACCAGGATGTCGCACTCGGCGAGCAGCTTATGGATGATCGCCTGGCCCTCGGGCTTCGCGATGTCGAGCGTGACCGACTTCTTGTTGCGGTTCACCCCGACGAAATACGCGCTCTCGGTCGTGCGCGGGACATAGGGCGGAGCGAAGCCGCGCGTGTCGTCGCCCGCGCCGGGGCGCTCGATCTTGATCACCTCGGCGCCGAGATCGCCGAGCATCTGGGTGCAGGTGGGGCCGGCGAGGACGCGGGTGAGGTCCAGAACCTTGAGGTCGTTCAGGGCGCCGGGCGCCAGGGAAGCGGCCATGCTCAGGAGGCCTTGCCGGCGCTGCGCGCCTTCCTGGCGGGCGCGGATCTGGAGGGATTCAGCAGCGCATCGACCGCGCCGGAACGCACCACCGTGCCGCCGCGCGCGAAGGCCTCGTGGTTCCGCTCGATCTCGTCGCGCTCATAGAGATAGTTGACCATCAGTCCGTGCGATTCCTGCATGCCGCGGGGCGCTGTGTTGCCCAGCCAGTTGATGCGCTCCAGCCGGGCGCCATTGCCGAGATGGAAGCGGGCCACCGGATCCATCCGGTCGCCTGGGTCGGTGAGGAATTCGGCGCAGAGGCGCAGGAGCGGCAGGCGCACCGCCTCGGCCCGCGCCTCGTCCTGCCACCAGCCATCCTCGGCGAGTTGCGACGCCAGCTCGCCATCGACCTTGCCCGCCTCGACCCGCTTTTCCAGCCAGCGGCGGAAGCCAGGGATGGGGGAGAGGGTGGAGAAGCGGGTGAGTTGCGGCAGCTCCGTCTTCAGGTCCTCTACCACCTGCTTAATGAGGAAGTTGCCGAAGGAGATCCCCCGCAACCCGTCCTGGCAGTTGGAAATGGAGTAGAAGATGGCTGTATCGGCCTCGGCCGAGCGTGCCTCGGCGCCCGACTCGCCCTCGGCGTCCAGCAGCGGCTGCACGGAGGCGGCGAGGCCCTGGACGAGGGCGACCTCGACGAAGATCAGCGGCTCGTCCGGAAGAGACGGATGGAAGAAGCCGTAGCAGCGGCGGTCGGCGGCCAGGCGGCGGCGCAGGTCGTGCCAGCCGGCGATCTCATGCACCGCCTCATAGCGGATGATTTTCTCGAGCACCGCCGCCGGCGTCTGCCAGTCGATGCGGCGGAGCTGGAGGAAGCCGCGGTTGAACCAGGAGACGAAGAGGTGGTGCAGGTCCGATTCGAGCGGCTTCA
>DATCMG010000115.1:0-6927 GCA_036563555.1 Roseomonas sp.
CTCCCCCATCATGATCCCAGGCGCCGCCCTCATCCTCCTCTGCCAGCTTGCCGGGGAGGCCATCGCCCATGGCACCGGCTGGCCCCTGCCCGGCCCCGTGCTGGGCATGCTCTTCCTGCTGCTCCTGCTGCTGGGCAACGATCTGCTGGCCGATCCCCTGCCCACCCCCTCCGTCACCGGGGCGGCGGACGGGATCCTGGCGAACCTCTCCCTTCTCTTCATCCCGGCGGGGGTCGGGATCATCGGCAAGCTGGATGTGCTGGCCGAGTACGGGCTGGGGCTGGCCGTTGCACTGATCGCCTCCACCCTGATCGGCTTGGCCGTCACGGCGCTGGTCTTCGCGGGGGTGGCCCGGCTGGTCGGCCGGAATCAGGGCGAGGCCGCATGAGCGACGCGGATTTCAATCTCTGGGTCTATCTCTCCCGCACGCCGCTGCTGTGGCTGACGGTGACGCTGCTCGCCTATGTGGCGGCGGACAGGCTTTCCTCGGCGCTGCGGCGGCATCCGCTGGCCAACCCGATCCTGATCGCGGTGGTCCTGGCGGCCTCCCTGCTGGCGATCACCGGCACGCCCTACCGCACCTATTTCGAGGGCGCCCAGTTCGTCCACTTCCTGATCGGCCCGGCCACCGTCGCGCTGGCCGTGCCGCTCTACCGGCACCGGCGGACAGTCTGGCGGGCGATCCTGCCGATGGGGGCGGCGCTGCTGGCGGGATCCCTGGCAGCCATGCTCTCGGCCCTGTTGATCGCCCGTGCCTTCGGCATGCCGGAAGCCGTGCTGGCCTCGCTGGCGCCGAAATCGGTCACGGCGGGCGTGGCCATGGGCATCGCCGGAAGCCTGGGCGGCGACCCGGCACTCGCCGCCGTGCTGGTGATCCTGACCGGCGCCATCGGGGCCGTGACGGTCACGCCGCTGATGAACGGCCTGCGGCTGAAGGACATGCGGGCGCGGGGCTTCGCGGCGGGGCTCGCGGCCCATGGCATCGGCACGGCACGGGCCTTCCATGTGGACCTGGTGGCCGGAACCTTCGCCGGGATCGCGCTGGCGCTGAACGCCCTGGTCAGCGCCATCCTAGCACCCATCGTGCTGCAGGCATTCCTGTAGGCCCGTTGGGCGCAAGACGATGCACGGCCCGCGCGATGGGTGGCATGGGCCTTCCTCTCAGGGATGGCCTCTCATACCAACCGCCGCGGATCACGACTGGTCACGAACCTTTGCAGACCTACAGCTACGGTCAAATGAGGTCCGGTTCTGAGATAGAGCAGCCGTAGAGGCGGGGATCACCGTGTAGGCGGCAATGCGCCCATGGCGGTCATTAGCTCGCTACAATAGGCTTCCCAAAAGCGGCCGCTAGGATCTCGGCAAGGATATGCGCTCGAACCAGCGGTTCAGGGCAGATGGCTGTAGCAGTCACGTGCCAGCACCGAAAACGAGGAGAGACCTCTGATGGTATAGCCGAAGTTGGAGAAGCGGACGGCGCGCCTCACGGTCGGCTAGCAACTGTGCATCGCCCGGACCGCCACCTTGTCGATAAGTCAGTTGCCCCGGAGCCGCCATCCAGTTTTGCCTCGTAGTAGCTCTTTCGGGCTACCCGTCCCTTGGCTATAGCAATATCGTTTCTAAAGCGTCGTGACCTCGACACCTAAAACGGATGACCTTGATGGTGGTGCATGACCAACCCCGATGATGAGCCCGGCTTCAACCGCAAGGGCGCCGAGCGGGATATCGCCGCCATTGGCGGCATAGAAAGTATCAAGAACGGGGACTGGTTTGCCCGATTGGTAGGCCTCTCGCTGCGGGCCTACTCTAAGAACGCCGCCCCAGAGTATTTTCGGCGCAAGTATCCTGGGATGAGCGATGACCAGATTTCGGCAAAACTAATTACCTTGGCCGCGAAGAATGCGGCGCTTGTTGGTGGCACATCGGGCGCGGTCATGACGGCAGGCGAGTTGTCGGCGCTTGCCAGCGGTGGTGCGGGCCTACCCATAGCGATTCCTGCTGCAGTGGGAAGTATCACCTTCGATATGGTTTGTGTGACCCGTATACAGCTCAAGCTTCTTGCATCCTTAGCCGCACTCTACGGTCGGAGGCTGGACCCAGATGACCCAGAGGACGTCATGTTGGTTATCCAGTTTTTCCTCGGGGGCAAGGCGTCCGATGCCATCGGTGCAGCAGGCAGCAAAGGAGGCAGCTTGGCTGCAAAGCAATTTGTCAGCAAGTTCATTGCCAAGGAAACGCTCAAACGCATTCAGGCCATCGGCAAGATTGTTGGGCTAAAAATTCTGCAGAGAACCATTCGCAACGTGGCGGTTCCCGTTGTCTCTATCGGTATAGGCGCTGGCTCAAATTACCTTACAACCCGCTTCATCGCCAAGAAGGCCCAGAAAATGATGAAGGCCCGAGCCGAGGAACATGCCCGGCACAACAGGCTTTCTCTTGGATCTGATGCGGTAAAGGCATGACCTCGCTGGCTTTTCGGAATCTTGCGCAGTAGCGTGAACTCATGGCCGACTGACAGTTGTGCGAACCAGGCTGCTCGGAAGCGGCCATTCCGCTTCCGGCCAAACCATGCCGTCGATTGTGGACCCAAGTGTCCTGTTTCTATATCCGCTTTCAGGGGTGGAGCGGGCCTCCGGCTGTGCCGGCCTCTACAGCCGCTCGCCACCCTGACCGATCATTATCCGGGGCGGCTGGTATCAGGGATGGCCGGCAATGGGTGCCGCGCCCCGGTCCCCGGCCCGGCGCCAGGCGACAGGGGGCATGCCGACCAGCTTGTGGAAGGCCCGGCTGAACGCAGCCTCGGAGTCATAGCCGACCTCTTCCGCGATCCGCGCGACCTGCTGCCCGCCATTCGCCAGCAGCCCCGCCGCCAGCTGCATCCGCCATCGCGCCAGGTATTGCATCGGGGGGAGCCCGACCAGCCGGACGAAGCGCTCGGCGAGGGAGGAGCGGGACATGCCGACCTCCCGCGCCAGCGCATCGAGCGTCCAGGGCGCCGCGGCGCGCCCGTGCAGCAGGTTCAGGGCGCGGCCGACATGGGGGTCGCGCAGCCCGGCGAACCAGCCCGTCTCCTCCGCAGGCATGGCCTCGATATGGCGGCGCACCAGCTCGGCGAACATGAGCTCGCTCAGCCGCGCCAGGATCGCATCCCCACCGATCCGCCGGGCGAGGGATTCCGCCATCGTGGCGCTGACGAGATGCCCCATCCATGAGCCGCCGCGATCCGACCGGGCATGGAGGTGCAGCATGCGCGGCAGGGCTTCGAGGAGCGGGTTGAAAGGCCGCGCATCGCATCCGAGGAAGCCGCAGATGATGCAGGCGGTCGGCGGCCCCGCCGCGCCCAACTGGCAGGAGAACGGCGTGCCCGAGGCGGCTGCCGCCCGGTAGAGGGCGAGGTCAGGCACCTGCCGCAGCCCGGGCGCGCTCGAGAGGATATGCGGGTCGCCCTGGGGAAAGGCGATGATGTCCCCTGCCTCGAGCAGAACCGGCTCGGCGCCCACGGGTCCGCCCCAGCAGGAGCCGCTGTGGATGACGTGATACTCGATGACATGCTGCGCCCGGGGCATGACGTAGGGCGCGCATACGGCCGTGGGCGGCGCCTCCGCCACCCAGGGCTCACGGGCTTCGAGGCGAAAGAAGACGGCGCCGGTGAGCCGCACCGCGCGCAGCACCTCGGATAGGGCATCCGCACCCATGCATCTCCTTCCCGCCCTGCCCCGACGGATGATCGGGCAGGCGATCCGGGCGCTCGGAAAAGCGTATCGATCTTCTGGACGAATGGTCAATCGGATCGGCAGCCGCGTCATTCGGCCGCGGCGCCATATCCTCTAGCGATGCCGTGTCCGAGGGAGGAAATCATGGACACGCTGACCGCACCGCTTGCCGCCCCGAACCTGGATAAGCTGCAGGGCCTTGTCGAACGCATGCTCGGGGATCTCGGCGCCGCCATGGCCGTGCCCCTCGTCCGCATCGGCGACGAGCTTGGCCTCTACACCGCCATGGATGGCGCAGGCCCCATCACGCCGGCCGAGCTGGCGCGAAGCACCGGCGCGAATGAGCGCCTACTGCGCGAATGGCTCTCCGCCCATGCCGCCGCCGGCTACCTCGACTATGAGACCTCCACGGGGCGCTTCGCCATGACGCCGGAGCAGGCAATGGTCTTCGCGCGCCCGGACAGCCCCGCCTTCATGCTGGGCGCCTTCGAGGTCGCGGCAGCGAATGTGCTGGACCAGCCGCAGGTGGCCCGTGCCTTCCGCCAGGGCGATGGCCGCGGTGCCGGCTACGGCACCCGTTGCGCCTGCCTGTTCAGCGGCATCGCGCGCTTCTTCCGGCCCGGCTACGCGGCGCATCTGCTGGAGGAGTGGCTGCCGGCGCTGGATGGCGTGGAGGAGCGGCTGCGGCGTGGCGCGCAGGTCGCCGATCTCGGCTGCGGCCATGGCGCCACGGTGATCATGATGGCCGAGGCCTTCCCCAACTCTCATTTCACCGGGCTCGACTACCACGCCGCCTCGATCGCCATTGCGCGGGAGGCCGCGGGCCGGGCGGGCGTCGCGGCCAATACCGCCTTCGAGGTGGCCGGGGCGACCGACTTCGCCCTCGGGGAATACGACCTGCTGGCCTGCTTCGACGCGCTGCACGACATGGGCGACCCGGTCGGCGTCGCCCGGCGGGTCCGCAGCGCCCTCCGGCCTGACGGCATCTTCATGGTGGTGGAGCCGAAGGCGGGCAACCGGCTGGAGGAGAACCTCAACCCGATCGGCCGGCTGTATTACTCGGCCTCGACCATGATCTGCACGCCGGTTTCGCTGGACCAGCCCGGCGCCGCCGCGCTTGGCGCCCAGGCCGGGCCGGGCCGGCTGGAAGCCGTACTGCGCGAGGCCGGCTTCTCCCGCGTGCGGGTCGCGACGGAGACGCCGTTCAACCTCGTGCTGGAGGCCCGGCCCTAGCGGGTGCGGGCCAGTCATCACTACCCCCACGCTCCGTTCGGCGGGGGGTGCATGACTGGCCCCGCATCCCACGATTTGTGACATGGGCCTTCTGCGATTAAACCGCGCCCCATGTCCCGCCGCCCGGCCGCCGCCGCCGATCCCGAGCCCGTCCTGATCACCACCACCGAGGAGCTGGTCCCGCTTTGCGAGCGGTTGCGCCAGGAGCCCTTCGTGACCGTGGACACCGAGTTCATGCGGGAGCGGACCTACTGGCCGGAGCTCTGCGTCGTGCAGCTCGGGGGCAGCCGGGATACGGCGGTGGTGGATGCGATGGCCCCCGGCCTCGACCTCTCCCCCCTCGGCGCCCTGCTGGCGGATGAGGAGGTGGTGAAGGTCTTCCATGCCTGCCGGCAGGATGTGGAAATCTTCCTCCTGCGCTTCGGCCAGACCCCGCAGCCGATGTTCGACACCCAGATCGCCGCCATGGTGGCCGGCTTCGGCGACCAGGCGAGCTATGACAGCCTCGCCCGCGCGCTGGCCAACGCGCAGATCGACAAGGCCCATCGCTTCAGCGACTGGTCGGCCCGCCCCCTCTCCCCCGCCCAGATCGCCTATGCGGCCGCCGACGTGACGCATCTGCGCCGGATTTATGTGGCCCTGCGGGACCGCCTGGCGCGCGAGAACCGGCTGGACTGGGTGGCGGAGGAGATGGCCGCCCTGATCGACCCCGCCACCTACGGCACCGATCCTGAAACCGCCTGGGAGAAGCTGCGGCCGCGCACCACCAACCGCCGCTTCCTCGGCACGCTGCGCGCCATCGCGGCCTGGCGGGAGCGGGAGGCGCAGCGGGTGAACATCCCCCGCCAACGCCTGTTGCGTGATGAATCCCTGCTGGAGGTGGCGGCCACCGCCCCCACCGATCCCGCCGCCCTGGCCCGCGCCCGCGGCGTGACGGAGGGCTTCGCGCGCGGCAAGTCCGGCGCCTCCCTGATCGCTGCGATCGAGGCTGCCAAGGCCCTGCCGGACTCCGATCTGCCCGAGGCCCCGCGCGAGCGCGCCGGCTCCTCCCCCTCCCCCGCCCTGGTGGCGCTGCTGAAGGTGCTGCTGGCCGCCAAGGCGGAGGAGCACCAGGTGGCGCCGCGCCTCCTGGCCAGCTCCGACGAGCTGGACCGGCTCGCCGCCGACGCGCCCGGGGATCTGCCGGCCCTGCATGGGTGGCGGCGCAAGGTCTTCGGGGCGGATGCGCTGGCCCTGCGGGACGGCGATCTGGCCCTCGGCGTGGAGGGGCGGCGGGTGCGGTTGATCCGGCCCGGCGGCATGTCGCCCCCTGCCGCGGCGGCCGGCTGAAATCCCGGTTGAAACCAGGGGGCCTCATCGCGGATTGAAGCCAGGGGCATGACCGACCGCTTGCGTGACGGCCCCCCCTGGTTTAGCGCCCTTCCCCGGCCCCCATCATGGACCTTGAACGAAACATGGCGCGGACCCTCCCCGACCTTACCGCCGATCCCACGCGCGACCACAAGCGCGCCGTGCTGGATGCGGGGGCGGTGCGGGACGCCTACCGCCGATGGGCCGGGGTCTATGACGCGGTCTTCGGCGGCGTCTCCTCCTTCGGGCGCAAGCGGGCCGTGGCGGCGGTGAACCGCCTGCCCGGCGCCCGCGTGCTGGAGGTGGGCGTCGGCACCGGCCTCGCCCTGCCCCGCTACCGTCGGGACAAGCGCGTGGTCGGCGTGGATCTCTCGCGCGAGATGCTGGAGAAGGCGCGCGAGCGCGTCGCGGCCGAGAACCTCTCCAATGTCGAGGGGCTGGTCGAGATGGACGCGGAGCGGATGGCCTTCGCCGATGGTTCCTTCGACATCGCGGTGGCGATGTTCACGGCCAGCGTGGTGCCCGATGCGCGGCGGCTCTTCGCCGAGATGTCGCGGGTGGTGCGGCCGGGCGGGCAGCTGCTGTTCGTCAACCACTTCGCGGCGCAGGACGGGCCGCGCTGGTGGGTGGA
>DATCMG010000127.1:0-2983 GCA_036563555.1 Roseomonas sp.
GATCCTTCCCGGCGCGGGCGCGAACACCCTCATGCGCCTCGGGCGAGGCGACGACCGGGCGCGCCATCGCCATGGCCTCCAGCACCTTGTTCTGGATGCCGCGCGCGATCCGCAGCGGCGCCACCGCCACGGCGGCATGGGCGAGGTAGGGACGCACATCCGGCACCCGCCCCGTGACATGCACGCCGGGCAGCGCGGCCAGGGCCGCCACCGCCGGGGCAGGGTTCGCGCCGACGATGTGGAATTCCGGCGCGGGGTCGCGCTGGCGGAGCAGCGGCATCACCTCGCGCGCGAACCACTCCACCGCCTCCACATTCGGGCGGTAATCCATGGTGCCGGTGAAGACGATGGCGGGCGCGGGGCCGAAGGGGTTGGCATAGGACGCGGCGGGATCGAAACGGCGCAGATCCACGCCGTTCTCGACATAGCCCGTGCGCGCCGCGACCTCGGGCGCCAGCGTCGCGAAGCGCCGGCGCTCCGCCTCGGAGACGAAGAGGGTGCGGTCGAAGGCGGCGGCGGCACGACGCTCGAAGGCGAGCAGCGTGCGTGCCTCGCGTGCCCAGACCTGGCGCATCGGAGGCTTGGCCCCCATCGCATAGGCAGCCCATTTCTCGGAATCGACATCCACCATGTCGAGCACGCGGCGCGTTCCGGGCGGCATCGCGCCCATGGCATAGGGCGCCATGGCGGAGGAATAGACGAAGACCGCGCCGTAGCGGCCCGCCGCCAGCCCCTGCCGCGCCCAGGCATGCAGCCCCGGCTCGTGGAACCAGCCAAGGGTCAGCGGCAGCCCGGGGCGGACGCGCATCAGCGCCCGCGCCATCTGGGTCCGGCGCCCGACCTCCCGCCACTCCACCGCCGCGCAGCGCGCGCGCAGCACGCCGAGATGTTCGAGATCCGCCTTGTCATCGACCAGGCAGCCCAGCTCCACATCCCAGCTCTCGGCGAGGTGGTCGAGGATGTGCCAGGCGCGGATCTTCTCGCCCTTCTCGGGCGGGTAGGGAATGCGGTGGCAGAGGAAGAGCAGGCGGCGGGACATGGGCTACCCCAGCCCGCGCACGAGGGGCGGGCCCAGGAGATTGGCCAGGGGCAGCGGCATGCGCCGCCAGGCGGCGATCACCGGCTGGAACTTCGGGTTCTTCGGGTTGTTCTCCTTCAGCGTCGCGCCAGGGCGCAGGCGGTAGCCGTAATGCAGCGGCGTCGCCTCGAATCCCCAGTTACGCTTGAAGGCGAAGGCCCCCGTGCCGGTCTTGCTGCGGCCGAAGTCGAAGAGCCGCGCGCCGCGCTCCGCGCCCGCGCGCCGCATCACCTCCCAGTACATGAAGTCGTTCGCCGCGAGGTTCCGTGCCGCCGCGGTGCCACCTCCATAATAGGGCAGCACCTCCTCACGGAAATGGAAGTTCAGCACCGAGGCGACGGGGCGCTCCTCATGCAGCACGGTCGTCACGTCATGCGCGTCGGGGAAGGCCTCGGCCAGCAGCCGGAAGTAGCGGCGCGGAAACACCGGGCTGCCCAGGTTCCGCACGCTTTCGGCATAGACACGGTGCAGCGTGTCGATATCGCTGTTCGAGACGGAGGTGAGGCCGTTCTGGATGCCCTTGCGAACCATCGCCCGCTGCTTGCGCGGGATCGCCTTCATATCGGCCTCCGCATCGCCGGTGATGGCACGGCGGAAGGTCCAGTGCAGCGGCGGGCGCTGGTCCCAGCCCGGATCGGGGCGATGAAGGCGGCGGAATTCGAGGCAGGCGGCGCCCGTGCTGCGCTGGAGCGCGATGGCGTGCTCCTCCAGCGCGGTGGCAGCCTCGGGCGTTGCGGTGACCGGACCGCCATAGACGCAGAAGGGCGTGGAGGCGAGCAGGTCGCCGAAGAGCAGCGTGCGCATGCGCGCGAGCGGCAGCACGCCCACCACGGCGCCGTCCTGCTCGGCCAGCGCGTAATGGGTGCGGTGGCGGAAGGCGTCCTCGATCACGCGGCGCCAGGGGGAGAGGTGGAAGAAGGTCGCCTCGGGCTGGGCGCGCACGAAGGCGTCCCAGGCGCCTTCGGAGGCGGAATCGAGATCGCGAATCTTGACGGCCATGGCGTCAGGCCCGGGCGCCGAGGCCGAAGACCTCGTCCATGCGGCCCCAGGAAAAGTCGCGCAGCAGCCGCTCCAGCCGCCCGGCCATCGCCTCCAGCCCGACCGTGTGGCGGAAGCGGGAGAGGCGCCCGGCCTCCCGCACGCGTGGCTGGCCCGGATCGACCTCCCAGGGATGGAAGTAGAAGACGCCGGGCTGCCCCTCATGGCGGTTCACGCGCCGCAGGCCGGCGCGGAAGACGGAATAGGGAACCAGGCGGAACCAGCCGCCGCCGGAGCAGGGCAGGTTGCGGCCGAGCGCCCGCACTGTGGTCATCGGCACCTCGGCCACGCCACCGGCGTAAGGGGTATGGGGCGTGCGCGGCGCGTCCGGGGCGCCATACAGGTCGTGCCGGATCGGGAAGACCGAGGAGGAGTAGGCGTAGCCCTCCTCGGCCAGCACGCGATGCGCCCAGGGCGTGCGCGGGCCGATCGAGAAGGTGGGGGCGCGATAGCCGACGACGGGGACGCCGCCGATGTCTTCCAGAATCCGCTTGGCGCGGCGGATGTCCTCGCGGAACCCGGCCTCGCCGAGGCGGTCGACCAGCGAATGGCCGAAGCCATGGCTCGCCAGCTCATGGCCGCCGGCGACGATGCGGCGCACCAGCGCGGGGTGCCGCTCCGCCACCCAGCCCAGGGTGAAGAAGGTGGCCTGGACGCCGGCACGGTCAAGCTGCGCCAGGATGCGGTCGGTGTTCGCCTCAACGCGCGGCGCGAAGCCCTCCCAGGCAGCACGCGGAATCACGCCGTCGAACGCCTGAACCTGGAACCAATCCTCCACGTCGATGCTCATCGCATTGACGACGCGGGAGGCAACAGGGGAACTCATCGCTCGTTGCGCTCCGGCATGTTCAGCAGATCCGCCAGCCG
>DATCMG010000131.1:0-1734 GCA_036563555.1 Roseomonas sp.
GAGCGCACGCCTGGGGTGATGGGGCTGAAGGAGGTCCTGCGCTCCTGGCTCGACCACCGGCAGGTGGTTCTGGTGCGCCGCTCCTCCCATCGCCTCGCCGCGATCGAGCGGCGGATCGAGATCCTGGACGGCTACCTCATCGTCTATCTCAACCTGGATGAGGTGATCCGCATCGTCCGCGAGGAGGACCATCCCAAGGACGCGCTGATCAAGACTTTCGGCCTGACCGACACCCAGGCCGAGGCGATCCTGAACATGCGCCTGCGCGCCCTGCGCAAGCTGGAGGAGATGGAGATCCGCCGCGAGCACACGCGGCTGACCAAGGAGCTGAAGGGCCTGCAGCGCCTGCTGGCGAGCGACAAGGCGCAATGGGCCAGGATCGCCGAGCAGATCGAGGAGGCGCGGCAGAAATTCGGCTCCGGCGCGCTGGGTGACCGCCGCACGGTGCAGACCGAGGCAGTGGCGGTGGCCTTCGACGAGGCGCAGTTCGTGGAGAAGGAGCCGATCACGGTCATCCTCTCCGAGAAGGGCTGGCTGCGCGCGCAGAAGGGCCATATCGACCCCGCCACCGAGCTTCGCTTCAAGGAGGGCGACAGCCTCGCCCTGCTGCTGCATGCCGAGACGACGGACCGGATCGGCTTCCTCGCCTCGAATGGCCGGGCCTACACGATCAAGGCGGATGCCATCCCGCGCGGCCGCGGCGACGGGCAGCCCGTGCGGCTGATGGTTGAGCTGGGGAACGAGGACGCCATCCTGTCCGCCTTCGTGTGGAAGGAGGGGCTGCGCTTCCTTCTCGCATCGGGCACTGGCCGAGGCTTCGTCGCGAAATCGGAGGACCTGCTGGCCGAGAAGCGCACGGGCAAGCAGATCCTGGTCGTTGACGCGCCCGATACGCTGGTGGCCTGTGCCCCGGTGGAGGGCGACACGGTCGCGGTGGTGGGCGAAAACCGGAAGCTGCTGGTCTTCCCGCTGGAACAGGTGCCGGAAATGACACGCGGGCGCGGCGTGGCGCTGCAGGGCTATCGGGATGGCGGCCTGTCGGATGTGAAGGTCTTCGCCAAAGCCGAGGGCCTCACCTGGCAGCTCGGTGACCGGACGCGGACGGAGACGGCGCTGGCTCCCTGGCGCGGCAATCGTGGCGGGGCGGGGAAGATGCCGCCGAATGGCTTCCCGAAGTCGAACCGCTTCGACGGTTAAGGGACTGGAGCCAAATCCGGGGTAGGGCCGCGGCTCTACCCCACGCTTTCCGGCACCAGCGCCGCCATGGGCGGCGTGCCGGCGCGCAGCGGGTGCCAGGCGCCGTTGGTCAGGATCTCGCTCGGCTTGAAGCCGGCCTTGTAGGCCATCTTGGCGCTCTGCGGCACCCAGTAGCCGAGATAGACATAGGGCAGGCCGAGCGCCCGCGCCCGCTCCACGAGGTGCAGGATCGCCAGGGTTCCAAGGGACCGCCCGGCATGCTCCGGCTCGAAGTAGGAATAGACGGCCGAGAGCCCATCCTTCAGCCAGTCGGTCAGGCAGGCGCCGATCAGCCGATCCGGCGCCTCGCGGAACTCGATCAGCATGGTAGTGATGGGCGTGTCCTCCACCATGGCGCGGTAGTCATAGAAGCCCATGGCGGCCATGTCGCCGTCCCGGTGCCGCGCGCGCTGGTAGCGCTGGAACAGGGCGAACTGCTCGGCGGTGGCGCGTGCCGGCACCTCCTGCGCCACCACCCCTTCATTCGCGCGCAGGATG
>DATCMG010000137.1:0-1794 GCA_036563555.1 Roseomonas sp.
ATAAAGAGCCCCGATCCCCTTCGGCCCGTACAGCTTGTGGGCGGAGAGTGAGAGGAGGTCCAACCCCATCCCTCCCACATCCAACGGGATTCGCCCGGCCGCCTGGGCCGCATCCGTATGGAACAGCGCCCCTGCCTCATGGGTCATGGCGGCCAAGGCGGCGATGTCCTGCACGACGCCAATTTCGTTGCTGACGGCCATGACGCTGACCAGCAAGGTCGGCACGGAAAGCGCTTGTCGCAGCGCCTCCGGGTCCAGCAGCCCGTCCGGGCGCACGGGTAGCAGCACCGGCTCGAAGCCCTCGGCCGCCAGATCGCGCACGCTTTCCAGGACGCATTTATGCTCGGTGGCGACCGTGACGATCCGGCGGCGCTCGCTTCCCTGCGAGGCGGCGAAACGCGCCGCGCCCTGGGCAGCGGCAAAGCGTGCCGCGCCCTTGATCGCCAGGTTGTTCGCCTCCGTCGCGCCGGAGGTGAAGACCACCTCGCGCGGCTCCGCCCCGATCAGCGCCGCGACATGGCCGCGCGCCTCCTCGACCGCCGCCTCAGCCTCGCGGCCCAGGGCGTGCTCGATGCTGGCGGGATTGGCGAAATTCACCTCCCACCACGGGCGCATGGCCGCGATCACGCGCGGATCGACCGGCGTGGTGGCGTGGTTGTCCAGATAGGCGGGGCGGTTCGCGGCATCCCTCATGCAGCCAAGATGGGCGATTCCCTGCCCCGGGACGAGGGCGTGGTGCGCGGGTCGGGATCGCGTGGGGATCACCCCTGGCGCAGCAACCGCCCGCGTATCGCCGCATGGGCGGGCAGGAAGCGCGCGACCGCATCATCCGGCGTGTTCCAGGGCAGCGAGATCCGGATCGCCTCCCCCGCCATTTCCCCCAGCCCCATGGCAGCCAGCACCGGGCTCCGCGCCACCTTGCCGGAAGAACAGGCCGCCCCGGCCGAGACGCGCATTCCCGCCAGGTCCAGCGCGATCACCTGCGTCTCGGCGCTGGCACCCGGCAGCGCGACGCAGGATGTGTTCGGCAGGCGCGGCGCCCCGGCGCCCGCCACGGGCAGGCCCAGCCCGGCCTCGATCGCGTCCCGCAGCCCGGCCAGCCGGGAGGCCGCCGCGGGATCCGCCGCCTCCGCCGCCGCCCCCAGCCCAGCGATCGCCGGCAGGGACTCCGTGCCGCCGCGCCGCCCGCGCTCCTGCCCGCCTCCCGCCACCAGCGGCGCGAGATCCAGCCCCGCGCGCAGCAGCAGCGCCCCCGCGCCCTTCGGCCCGCCCAGCTTGTGGCCCGAGATCGCCATGCTCTCCGCACCAAGCGCCGCGAAATCCAGCGGCACGCGCCCGGCCGCCTGCACGGCATCCAGATGCAGCAGCGCCCCGAAGCGCCGGCAGAGCGCCGCGGCCTCGGCCACCGGGTGGATCACCCCGGTCTCGTTATTCGCGACCATCAGGCAGACCAGGGCGGGCCCGCCCTCCGCAAGCACCGCCTCCAGGGCGCCCAGGTCCAGAGTGCCATTCCCGAGCACGGGAAGGACGCCCGCGCCCTCGGCGGCGCGCAGCACGGCCGGATGCTCCGTCGCGCCCGCCAGCACCCGACGGCCCCGGCGTAGGGAGGCAATGGCCAGCGCATTCGCCTCCGTTCCACCGGAGGTGAAGACCACATCCCGCGCCGCCCCGCCGAAGCGGCCGGCCACGCGCGCCCGCGCCTCCTCCAGCACCCGCCGGGCCGCCCGCCCCTCGGCATGGACGGAGGAGGGATTCCCGACCAGGTCCAGCGCGGCGATGGCTGCCTCCCGTGCT
>DATCMG010000140.1:0-4293 GCA_036563555.1 Roseomonas sp.
TGATCGACCTGCGGCTGGATTGCGACGGCGACGCGCTGCTGGCCACCGTCCAGCAGGACGGCGTGGCTTGCCACACGGGCCGCCGCTCCTGCTTCTCCTGGGGCCTGAAGGACGAGGGCGTGGCGCCGCTCGAACCCGTGCTGGCCGACCCCGCCGCGCTCTACGGCACGGCGCGCTGAGGATCCTTTTGCCTGGGCACCGATTGACGCTCCCGCGGCGGCGGCGCTTCCTTCGCACCGACTCACACGGAATCGGGGTGCCTCATGCCGCTCACCATGCCAGAGGAGCTGATCCTCCTGATGCTGGACGACCGGACCGGCCGGCTGAATGAAATGGCCGGCCCCGGATCGGGCTATGCGATCGCAGGGGCCATCCTGGCGGAACTGGCCCTGCGCAACCGGATCGATACCGACCCGCAGCGCCTCTATGTCGCCGACACGACCCCGACCGGCGATTCCCTGCTGGACCCGGTGCTCGCCCGCATCGCGGCCGATCCCGGCCCGACGGCGGATGACGGCGACATGCCGCATAACAGCCGCTGGTGGATCGAGACGCTGGGCCGCGAGGCGGATGGCTTCCGCGACGTCATCTTCGCCCGGCTGGTCGCCCACGGCATCCTGAGGGAGCAGCAGGGCCGCTTCCTCTGGATCTTCCCCGAGCGCCGCTACCCCATGATCTCCGACAAGGAGGAGCGCGAGGTGAAGGCCCGGCTGACGGGCGTCATCTTCAACGACGACATCCCGGAGCCGCGCGATTCGCTGCTGATCGGCCTCTGCCGCGCCGCCGGGCTGCTGCCCCTGATCCTGGCGGATGAGACGCTGGAGGCGGCCGAGCCGCGCATCCAGCAGGTGGCCAATTTGGAGGAGCTGAGCCGCTCCCTCGGCAATGCCGTGCGCGACATCTTCGTGGAAATGGCCCGCTACACCCCCATGATGTGAGGGCCGCCCCGGCGACGGGTCCGGTCGCCGGGCCAGGGCGCTCGCATGATCCGTGGCGCCCCTCCCCGGCTCCGCCCTTCCGCGGCCGGGCCGGGCCGCCTATGCAAGATCCATGTCGGACACCCATCACCGGACCGGTGCCAACCCCGCCGCCGGTCCGCTCCTCTATGTCGTGGCGGGCGAGGCCTCGGGCGATGTGCTCGGCGCGCGGCTGATCGCGCGGCTGCGCGTCCTGCGCCCCGGCCTGTCCTTCGCCGGCATCGGCGGCGAGCGCCTGGCGGAGCAGGGGCTGGAAAGCCTCTTCCCCATGCGGGAACTCGCGCTGATGGGGCTTCTGGAGGTGCTGCCGAACCTTCGCAGCCTCGCGCGAAGAATGAACCAGACGGTGGAGGACATCACCACGCGGCGCCCCACCGCCGTGGTGACGATCGACAGCCCCGGCTTCGCCTTGCGCCTGGCGAAGCGCGTGAAGCCCATGGGCATTCCGGTGATCCACTACGTCGCCCCCCAGGTCTGGGCCTGGCGCCAGGGACGCGTGAAGGAAATGGCGCACCGGCTGGACCGGATCCTTGCCCTCCTGCCCTTCGAGCCGCCCTTCTTCGAACGCGCGGGCATCCCCGTGACCTTCGTCGGCCACCCCGTGCTGGAAAGCGGCGCCGACCAGGGTAACGCGGCGCGCTTCCGCGCCGCCCACGACCTCCGGCCGGAGGAGCGCGTGGTGCTGGTGATGCCCGGAAGCCGCCGGACCGAGATCCGGCGCCTGCTGCCCATCTTCGGGGAGGCATTGCGCCTCCTCTCCGCCCGGGTTCCTGGGCTGCGCCCGGTGGTTCCCCTGGCGGGGCCCGTCGAGGAGGCGGTGCGCACCGCGGCCGCCGGATGGTCCCCCGGCCCTATCCTGGTCCGGGATCTGGCGGAGAAGCACGACGCCTTCGCCGCCGCCTCGGTGGGGCTGATCAAGTCCGGCACGTCATCGCTGGAAGTGGCGCTGGCAGGGGTTCCCATGGCGGTCGGATACCGGGTGAACCCGATCACGGCCGAAATCGTCCGGCGGCTCGTGAAGGTGCGCTACGCCAGCATCGTGAACCTGCTGGCGGACCAGGCCATCATCCCCGAATACATCCAGCAGGATTGCCGCCCGGACCGGCTGGCCGCCGAGCTGGAGCGCCTGCTCGCCAATGGTTCGGAAGCCGAGGCGCAGCGGCAGGGCTTCGCGCGGGTGATGTCGCTCCTGGCGCCGCCCGGCGGGGGCAGCCCGAGCGAAGCGGCGGCACGGGCGGTGCTGGACGCGGCGCGGCTGGCGCTTGCCTGAAGGAAAGGGGCCGCGGCTCTCGCCGCAGCCCCTTCCCGTTCCGGGTTTCCGGCCGATCAGACGCCGGCGGGGCGGGTCGGCTTCGTGCTGGTGCCGGCGTTGCGATCGTCCTCCACCTCCACCTCGGTGTGGCGGACGGTGTCGGACACGGTCTGGGTGCGCTGCTCCTGCTCCTTGCGGATGACCAGTTCCTCCGTCACCCGAGCCTCCTTCGAGACGACGGCCTCCTCGGCATGTTCCACCGCCTCGATGGTACGCTCGCGGAAGGCGTCATCGGCCGCAGAGAGAGGCAGGTCGACCGGGCGCCGCTCCACATGCACATGCTCGTCGCGAAGGGTGACGGATTCGCTCACCGGCGTCTCGACGATGTAGGAGCGGACGCGCACCCGGCCTCGATCCATCTCGCGCTTGCCGACGCGAATCTGCTCCTCGACGATCGGGATGCGCTCCTCATTGGTCGCGCTGCCGGTCTCGGCCGCATCGCGCGAGGCCATGGCGCCCGTCGCACCCATCGCCCCTGCCGTGCCCATCGAGCCGGCCGTACCGGTCGTTCCCATCGTACCGGCCGTGCCCATCGAGCCGGTCATGCCCGCCGGCATGCCGGATGTCGTACCCATGGCCGAAGTGCCGGTGCCGACAGCCGGGGTGGAAGTGCCACCCATAGCCGCCGCGCCGACGGCGGCGGAGGTGTTCATCGGCATGCCCGTGCCGGCGGAATCATCCGTGGCCATCCCGGGTTGGTAGCCAGCCCAGCCGGAGGAGCGCCACTCGGCCTCACGGGAATCGAGATCAACCGCGCCATGCTCCTCGAACACGTCAAGGGCATGATCCACGACGTTGTCCTCGACCTCGGCCGAGACGACATAGCCGCCGCGGCGAATGCCCTCGGAATAGGCATAGCGGTCTTCGTCGGGGATGAAGAGGTCACGGAGCGAGGCCCAGAAGCCGCGATCCTCCGTGCTGCTGGTCGTGCCGGTGGCGCCGGCAGTGCCCGTCGCCCCGTGGATCGAAATGCGATCCGGGTTGATGCCATCATGGGCGCGAAGATGGCTGGCGACGGCTTCCGCTTCCGCGCGGCTGTCGAACAGGCCGGTGATCGTGCGTGTCATGCACGCTCTCCTTTTTCCAGGTCAGGGGGTCGCGTAGGGGTGGAGTACCGGGTCCGCTCAGGAACCCGTGGGGTCGGAAGCGGGCGGGATCCGCTCAACGACGGCACGCTGCACCCGGCGCGTGGCCGGCTGCTCGATCTCGACGTCCTTGCTGTTCAGCCGGAGATGGATCTCCTCTTTCAGGACAAGACGTTTCTCGACGACG
The DNA here is from genome assembly GCA_036563555.1 of Roseomonas sp. Classification (GTDB taxonomy): domain Bacteria; phylum Pseudomonadota; class Alphaproteobacteria; order Acetobacterales; family Acetobacteraceae; genus Roseomonas. The sequence goes on from DATCMG010000140.1 coordinate 3,562, forward strand.
AGGACCTCCTCGACGACGGGGATGATGACAACGTCGCCTTCCTGCCGGACGCGCGGGACCTCCGTGACGGTTCGCCCGACCGGCCGCCGCTCCACCTCCGCGTGGCGGGTGCGGAGCGTTCCGCGCAAAATCTCCTCCTCCACCTCCGTGGAGAGGGAAACACGCACACGCCCGGTTTCGACGAGGCGCTTGCCGACATGCAAGGTTTCCTCGACGATCGGCACAACTGTCTCGTCGGGAGCCTCGCCCGGCATCACAACCTCATCGCGGGACCCCTCAAGAACGGGCGAGTCGCGGCGCGGTTGCCCGAGGCTCGCGAGTGCTACCGCGCGTGCCGCTTGGGCCGGGCCTTGCGGCGGAGCTCCATCAGATCCGCCTCCTCCCGCGCCGCACTCCGCAACAGGGCATCCTGGCCCCAACGGTATTGCGGCGGGCAATCCGTGCGGACGCCGTAACGGGCGGCAGCGTGGAGGGTAAAGGACGGATCCACCAGATGGGGCCGCGCCAGCGCCACCAGATCGGCGCGCCCGGCGGCGAGGATGGTGTTGACCTGGTCCGGGCTGGTGATGCTGCCAACGCAAAGGGTGGCGACCTTCGCCTCGTTCCGGATCATGTCGGACCAGGGCACCTGGAACATGCGCCCGTAATGCGGCGCGCTGTCCGCCACCGTCTGGCCGGTGGAAACGTCCAGCAGGTCGCAGCCCTCCTCCGCGAAGGCGCGGGCGATGGCGA
>DATCMG010000145.1:0-4573 GCA_036563555.1 Roseomonas sp.
TGCACGGCTTCGGCACGGCGGAAGACATCGGTCTCGATCTGGGCGGCGGGGCCTGCGGGCTGGACCTGCCGGGCCAGGGCGCGCAGCCGGTGCAGCTCGGTCACATCGACCGTGTGCTGCAGGATAAGGTTGACCCGCCCGTCAGGCCCGGGCAGCGGCGTGTGGGTCGCGCTCCAGTAGCGCTCCTCGAATCCTGCTCCGCCGGGAAGCGCGATGTCGTAGCGGATCAGCGGCAGGTGGTCCCGCTCACCCGAGGTCACCGCCCGGGCCAATGAGCCGCGGAGTTGCCGGTGGCTTTCCGAATCCGGATCGCTCGGGAACGCATCGAACATGTTGCGCCCGGCCAGCTCGCCGCGCCCGCGCATCGTCACGCGCAAATAGGCGTCGTTCATCGCGACAATGCGGAAGTTCGGGTCCAGTAGGACGTAGGGATTGGGCGAGGCGCCAAACAGGGCCGCGAAGTCGATGGGGATCAAGGCGTCTCGCCGGCCACGGCCGGCGTCCTCGGGCGGAACGATATCCAGGATAGGGTTCCCCTCCATATAGAGACCACCCTGCCCCGCCGCCAGGATCTAGCCAACGCTGCGGGCCCGCCACGCGCCCCAGAGCCGCGGGCCGGCCAGGGCCAGCAACGCAAGCAGCAGGATTCCCAGCGAGATCGGCCGGGTAACGAAGGTGGACCAGTTTCCCTGGCTGATGGTCAGCGCCTGGCGCAGCGCCTGCTCCGCCATTGGCCCCAGAATCATGCCGATCACCACGGGGGCGGTCGGGAAATCAAAACGGCGCATGAACATGGCCACGATCCCGATGCCGTAGAGCAGCACCAGATCCGTCACGGAATTGCTGATGCCGTAGGTGCCGATCGTGGCGAAAACAAGGATGCCAGCATAGAGCTGCGGCGTCGGGATCTTCAGGATGCGCGCCCAGAGCCCGACCAGCGGCAGGTTCAGCACCACCAGCATGACATTGGCGATGTAGAGGCTGGCGATCAGCGTCCAGACCAGCGCCGCCTGCTGGGTGAAGAGCAGGGGGCCGGGCTGGATGCCGTAGGATTGGAAAGCGGAGAGCATGATCGCCGCCGTGGCCGAGGTCGGCAGCCCGAGTGTCAGCATCGGAACCAGGATGCCGGCCGCCGCCGCATTGTTCGCTGCTTCCGGCCCCGCCACGCCTTCGATCGCGCCCGTGGTGCCGAACTCATCCCGGTGCTCGGGCCGCACCAGCTTCCGCTCGGCGTAATAGCTCAGCATGGTCGGCATCTCGGTGCCGCCTGCGGGCAGCACGCCGAAGGGAAAACCGAGGAAGGAGCCACGCAGCCACGGGCCGATGCTGCGGCGCCAATCCTCGCGGCTCATCCAGAGCCGCCCGACCGGCCGTACCTCCTGCTTGCCCTGCACATGGCGCCAGGCGAGATGCAGCGTCTCCCCCACCGCGAAGAGTGCGACGGCGACGAGCACCACGTTCACGCCATCCAGCAGTTCCGGAATTCCGAAGGTCAGGCGCGGCTGCCCGGTCTGCAGGTCGATCCCCACCAGCCCCAGCATCAGCCCGAAGCCCAGCGAGGCGAGCCCCCGCAAGGCCGAGCCGCCCAGCACCGCCGAGACGGTGACGAAGCAGAGCACCATCAGGGAGAAATACTCGGCCGGCCCCAGCTTCAGCGCCACTTCCACCACCAGTGGCCCGACGAAGGAAATGCCGAGCGTGCCCACGGTGCCCGCCACGAAAGATCCCACCGCCGCCGTGACCAGCGCCGGCCCCGCGCGGCCGTTCCTCGCCATCTTCGCGCCTTCCAGCGCGGTGATGATCGACCCCGATTCACCCGGCGTGTTCAGCAGGATCGAGGTGGTCGATCCGCCATACATCGCGCCGTAGAACACGCCGCAGAACAGGATGAAGGCACCCGTCGCCTCCACCTTGAAGGTCACGGGCAGCAGCAGCGCGATGGTCAGCGCCGGCCCGATGCCCGGCAGCACGCCGATCGCGGTGCCGAGGAAACACCCCAGCAGCGCCCAGCCGAGATTGATCGGCGTCAGTGCCGCGCCGAAGCCCATGGCAAGGCCGGAGATCGCGTCCATCAGAGGAAACCTTCCAGCACACCCGCGCCGATATTGACGCCCAGCAGCCGCGAGAAGCCGAGCTAGGCCCCCAGCGTCACCACGATCCCGATGCCAAGGTCACGCAGCGGCTTGCGCGATCCGAAGGCCGCGCAGACCAGCACGTACTGGATCGTGGCCGCGATGACGAAGCCCAGCCAGTCGATCAACGCGATCTGCACCAGCAGCCCTGCCCCCAGCAGCCCCAGCGCCCGCCAGTTGGTCGGGGGCGCCGCCATCGCCTCCTCCAGCTCCCCGCTCCACCCGCCACGCGCGGCCACGGCCGAGAGCGCGGCCCCCAGCGCCACCAGGATCGCCCCGACGAGATACGGGACCGCCTTCGCCCCCACCTGCGCGTAGAGCGGCGAGTCCGGGATGACCCAGGCAGCGTAGAGGGTGAGCAAGCCGAGCAGCACGACGAAGAGCCCGACGCCCAGATCGGCGCGCGGCGTCCCGGCCTGTGGGGATGGCTGGTTCATGGATGTTTCGTTCCCAGGTCCCGCCAGGCCGTTCAGCGCCACGGGTTCCATGAAGCTGAATGGCATGGGGGCCGGGGAAGCGGAAGCGACGGCAGCGTGAAGCCTTCTTCACGCTGCCGTCGCCGGGCGATCACGCCAGCCCGAGATCCTTCAGCACCGCCGCCGTCGCGTCATGGTCGCGCTTCAGGAAGGCCTCGAACTCGCCGCCTTCCATGAAGGCGTCCTCCCAGCCGCGTGTCTCGATCAGTTGCTTCCAGGCCGGCAAGGCGTGCAGCTCCGTCGCGAAGCGCGTGTGGTTCGCCCGCACCTCGGCGCTGATGCCCGGCGGGGCGAAGAGCCCGCGCCAGTTGCCCAGCACGATGTCGATCCCGCTCTCCTTCAGCGTCGGCACATTGGGATCGATGCGCTTCTCGCTGCTGGTCGCCAGTGCCCGCATCCGCCCGGCCTTGATCTGCTCGGCGAACTCCGAATGGCCGGAGATGCCGGCCTTCACCTGCCCGCCCATGATGGCCGCCTGGGCCGGCCCACCGCCTGCGAAGGCGACATAGGAGGCCTCCCGCGCGTTCCGCCCCACTGACTTGATCATCAGCCCCAGCAGGATGTGGTCCATCCCGCCCGCGGAGCCGCCACCCACCGCCACCCCGCCGGGATTGGCCTTGAGGGCATCCATCAGCCCTTTGATGTCGCGGATGTCGGAATTCGCCGGCACCACGATGGCCGAGGCCTCGTCCGTCAGCCGCGCGATCGGAATCACATCCTTGATGCCCACTGGGCTCTTGTTGGTGATGGTGGCGCCAACCATCACAGCGCCCGCGACCATCAGCGCGTCCGGCCGCCCGCGGCGCTGCGCCACGAAGCGCGGCAGCCCCACCGCCCCGCCGGCACCCCCCACATTCTCGAACTGCATGGAACCGACCAGCCCGCCCTGCCGCGCCACCTGCTCGATGGCCCGGCCCAGGCCGTCCCACCCGCCGCCGGGGGCGGCCGGGATGAACATGTTCAGGCTTGCATAGCGCTGGTTGCCCTGGGCACGTGCCCGGCCGGGCAGGAAGGGCAGTGCGGCGGCGCCGGCCAGGATCTGGCGGCGGCCGGTCAGGAAACGGGTCATCTCGATCGGTCCTCCCATGGACGATTGCACGCATGCTAGCCTGGGTTCGGGCAGGACAGAATTCGGCGCCGCAGGAAATCCCGCGCCCTCTGCGTGAAAGCCCCTCCATCTCCGGGAATGGCCGTTCCGCACCCGGCCACCATTTCGCGACGGCGTGAATGCCGGAGAGGCCACACGGGATGCCGACTGTGTCTTTCCTGCAATTGCGTCGTGGCTTTCATGCGACGATCCTGCACCGCACCATGCCGGACGGCCCGGCAAGGCGTTGGAATCGGGGCTTCCTGGATGCGTGGGATTCTCGCGGGGATCGGGCTGGCGGCCCTTCTCCTCACCCCCCCGCCGAGCCATGCCCAGGGCCAGGGCCAGAATCGCCCGGGGGCGGAGCGTGAGGCGGCGGTGGCCAATGAAACCGGCCTTGCCGTGCGGGAGCTCTACCTCGCCCCCGCCGCCGAAGCCAATCCCGGGGTCGACCGCCTGGGCGCCGACACTCTGCCGCCGGGCGGCAGCATCCGCCTCCGCCTCGGCCGCAACCAACCCTGCGCTTGGTCACTCCGCGCCGTCCTGGCGGACGAAACGGTGGAAGAGCGCCGGAACATCAATCTCTGCCGCTCCACCCGTATCACGCTCGGCGATGCCTCCGCCCCGGCGCGCGAGGCGCTGATCAGCAACGACACCGACCTCGACATCCGCGAGCTCTACGCCGCCCCGCCCGGTGCCCCCCGCGGCCCGGACCGCCTGAGCGCCGAGCTGGTGCCCGCCGGCCGAATCCATCGCCTACGCCTCGGCCGCCGCCGCGACTGCCTCTTCGACATCACGGCGGTCATGGCCGATGGCTCCGAGGTGTCGCGCCCCCGCACCGATGTCTGCCGCAACCCCCGCGTGACGCTGGCCGAGAT
>DATCMG010000233.1:0-5074 GCA_036563555.1 Roseomonas sp.
CTGCCTGCACAAGATCCGCGACGACGAGACGGAGGAGATCCACTTCACCAACGTTGCCTGCCGTCTGCTCGACACCCAGGGCTGCGGCTGCCGCGATTACGCCAACCGGCGTAACCACGTGCCGGATTGCGTGCAGCTGAAGCCCAAGATGCTGGCCGCGCTGGACTGGCTGCCGCCCACCTGCGCCTACCACCTCCTGGCCCGCGGGCAGGACCTGCCGGAATGGCACCCGCTGGTGACGGGCGATCCGGAGAGCGTCCACCGCGCCGGCATCTCCGTGCGCGGCCGCGCCATCTCGGAGCGCGAGGCCGGGGCGCTGGAGGACCATGTCGTGACATGGCCGGGCCGGTGGCCGGGCCGGCGTGCGGCCCGCGGGGTGCCGGAAACCGCCGCGAGGGCAAGGAAGAGGAAGGCCGGATGACCAAGGCGCTCTATGGCGGGGTGAATGCCGCGCTGATCACCGCGGTGCATGCGGATCTGTCGCCGGACCACCACCGCACCGCGTCGCTGGCGAAGTGGCTGCTGGCGAATGGCTGCGACAATCTCGGCGTGCTCGGCACCACGGGCGAGGCGAATTCCTTCGGCCTGCAGGAACGCCGCACGATCCTGGAGACGCTCGCCCGGAATGACGTGCCGGTCACGCGCATGATGCCGGGCACGGGCTTCACCAACATCACCGACACGGTGGAGATGTCTCGCCACGCGCGGGATCTCGGCTGCCCTGGCGTGCTGCTCCTGCCGCCCTTCTACTACAAGAACCCGACCGACGAGGGGCTCTACGCCTACTTCTCCGAGGTGATCGAGCGCATCGGCGGGGGGCTGGCCATCTATCTCTACCACTTCCCCGCCCAGTCGGCCGTGCCGCTGGGCGTGGAGCTGGTCGGCCGGTTGCTGGAAGCCTTCCCCGGCGTGGTCCGCGGCCTCAAGGACAGCACGGGCGATGCGGCCCAGGCCGAGGCCTATCTCTCCGCCTTCGCCGCGCGCGGCTTCGAGGTTTACCCGGGCGGGGACAGCCTGTTCCAGCGCATGCTGGGCCTGGGCGCCGCCGGCTGCATCACGGCTGCCACCAACCTCACCTCGCGCTTCGCCCAGATCGTCTATTCCCGGCGCACGGGGCCGGAAGCCGATGCCGCCCAGGCCATGATGAATGCCTGCCGCGCGGCCGCCGGCACCGTGCCGCTCATTCCCGGCCTGCGGGAGATCCTGGCCCGCAGCACCGGCGACGAAGGCTGGCGCCATATCCGCCCACCCCATACCCGCCTCACGATCCAGGAGGCAGACCGGGTCTGGGCCGCCTGGCAGTCGACTGGCGCCCTGCCCCTGCCCGGCCTGGCCGAGCACGGCATGGCCCTTGCTGCCTGATCTGCCATCATGACCCGAAGGCCACCATGTCCGAACCCCTGCGCTGCCGCATCCCCGCCGTTTCCACCGTCCAGGCCGATGACGACACCGCCCGCGTCACCCGCTGGGACTTCCCGCCCGGCGCGGAGACGGGTTGGCACCGCCATGGCTGGGCCTATCTCGTCGTGCCCGTGACGGACGGCACCATGCTGCTGGAGGAACCCGGCGGTGCGACGCGGGAGGCCAGCATCAAGGCCGGCGTCTCCTACACCCGCCCGCCGGGGGTGGAGCACAACGTGGTCAATGCCGGCACCGCGCCCTTCTCCTTCGTGGAGATCGAGTTCAAGGCCCATCCGGGCTGAGCACGCCACGCATCGCCCTGCTCCATACCGCCGCCAGCAACGCGGCGCTGTTCGACGCCGTGCCGGAGGCATCGGGGGCGGTGCTGCGGCATGTCGTGCGACCCGACTTCCTGGCGGAGGCCGAGGAAGCGGGCGGGCTGACGCCTGACATCGCCCGGCGGACCGCCGAGGCGCTGGGGGAATTGGCCCAAGGGACCGACGCCGTCCTCCTCACCTGCTCCACCCTGGGCCCGGCGGCCGAAGCGGTGCCCGGCCCCGTTCCGGTCCTGCGGGTCGATGCGGCCCTCGCAAGCCAGGCTGTGGCGACAGGCGGGCGGGTCATCGTGCTCTACGCGGTCGAGACGACGCGGGAGCCCACCCGCCTTCTTTTCGAGGCCGCGGCCCGTGGCACGGGGGCGGCGATCGAAATGCGCCTGGTCCCGGGCGGCTGGGATGCGTTCCGGGCCGGCGACACGGCATCCTACCTCGCCCTCGTCGCGGAAGCGGCAAGGAAGGCCGGGCGGGAGGGCGCCACCCGGGTGGTGCTGGCCCAGGCCTCGATGGCCGGCGCTGTCCGGCTGGTGCCGGGCCGTCCGCCCCTGACCAGCCCGGCGGCAGGGCTTCAGGCGGCGCTGGCCGCCATCCGGCGCCGCACCTAGCGCCGCCCCAGCCAGTGCGCGGCACGCTGCGTCGGAACCTCCACGAGCCGGTGCAGCAAGGTCGCGACGGCCAGGGCCAGGGTGGTGGCGATCAGGATCGCAGCCATGGCGGGCCACCCGGCCTCTAGCAGCACCCGCATCACCGCGTAGCCCGCCACGCCATGCACGACGTAAAGCGGGTAGCTGATCCGCGCGAGCGCATCGATCGGCCCAGGCACGCGGCGCAGGCGGCCGCGGAGCGCGAAGAGCCCCCCGAAGAGCAAGAGGGCCACCCCGTAAGCAACGAGCCCCGGCACGAGCCGCCCGCCCATCACTCCCCCTGCCCATTGCAGCGCAAAGAGGGCCAGCAAAAACGCACCGGCCCATAGGCAGGCCGCCCCGCCCTCCGTGCCCCGGTGCCGCGCGCCGAAGACGGCGCCGACCAGCATGAAGGTGATCATCTGCCCGCTCAGGGCCAGTTCGCCCAGCGCCACCTGCCAGGGCAGCGGCAGGGGAATGACGCCTGCCACCGCGAAGAAGCCCGTCAGCGCCAGGCCCGTGGCCAGCACAGGCCGCACCCGGCCCGCACGCAGGCTCGGCGCGATCAGCAGGCAGAGGAGGTAGAAGCGGACCTCGATTTCCAAGGTCCAGACGATGCCGTCGATGGTGGGCAGGCCAAGCAGGTCCCTGACGAAGAGAAGCTGGGCCACAACCTGCGTGATGCCGAAGGGCAAGGGATTGCCGAAATGCCGGGCGCAGGCCCAGACGGCCAGCATCGTGACCAGCAGGCCGGCGGCATAGGTCGGCCAGATCCGCAGCACCCGCCCGGCCGCGAAGCCCGCCCTGCCCCGCCCGATCAGGGAGAAGGGGATGACGAAGCCGCTGATCAGGAAGAACAGGGCCACGCCGAAATGCCCTGCGAAGCCTTCCGGCAACCAGTGATGAACGGCCAGGATCGCGGGTGCCGGCCCTCTCCAATCCGGCACCCCCAGGAAGTCGGCGGCGCCGCCGCGATAATTCCAGAAATGCTCGGTGTAGTGACTCAGCAGCACGGAAAGGGCGGCGAGGCCCCTGAGGCCATGGGCGAAGGCGATCCGGGGAGGACCTTCCGCCAAGTCCTTGTTCTGCCTGTTTTCCTGCACAGCCCCCACCACACGCCCTTTACCGTTCCTGTCAAGCCGTTGAACCGGACCCCGCCGAGGGTCCATTCTCCACCCCATGGAACATAACGAGACCGAGAGCGTTCCCCTCCGAGCCCATCCGCTGGCCCTTCCGACGCCGACCCCGGTGCGCTGGAACCGCTCGACGCGGGCGCGACGGGTTTCGCTGCGGATCGACCCGCGCGCGGGAGAGGTGGTTGTGACCCTGCCACCCCGTTCCAGCCGCCGCGCCGGGATGGCGCTGCTCAACACCCATGCCACCTGGGTAAAGGAGCGTCTCGGCAGTCTTGCCCCCGCCGTGCCGCTGGCGGAGGGGCAGAGCGTGCCGCTGGGCGGCCTGCCCCACACCATCCGCCACGATCCCAATGCCCGCGGCCCCGCCATCCTCTGGAACGGGGAGATTGTGGTGGCGAGCGACAAGGCCTTCCTGGCCCGCCGCGTCGGCGACTTCCTGAAGGCAGAGGCGAAGCGCCGCATCTCCGTGCTGGCGGCCGGCCATGCCGCGACGCTGGGGGTGAAGATCCGCCGCATCGCGCTGAAGGACACCAGGTCCCGCTGGGGAAGCTGCGCGCCGGACGGCACCCTCGCCTTCTCCTGGCGGCTGGTCATGGCCCCGGACTGGGTGCTGGATTATGTCGTGGCGCATGAGGTCGGGCATCTGCGGGAGCTGAACCACTCCGACCGCTTCTGGGCCCATGTCTCCAGGCTGACCCCACATCGGGAGGCGGCGCAGGACTGGCTGCGGCGCCATGGCCCAACCCTGCTGCGCGTGGGATAGGATTCACCGGCCGGTAAGGGCCGGAAGCTAGCCTCCGCGCGGCTTCGCGGAGGCAGACGCGTGTCCGGCGCCATCAGCAGCGGCGTGGCCGCCTTCTACACCACCTATCCCAGCGGCTACGCCCCCGCGACAGCATCCGGCACGATGGCGGCCGGCAATTCCGGCAAGGCCGATATCGTCGATATCCGCGTGCCCCTGCCCGCCGGTGCCTTCACCGCCCGCGCGGGGGACAGCTACTCCGTGCGGGAGCTGTTCGGCTCCCCCAGCGCCGAGTTGATGCGCGTGGCGCTGCGCGGCGAGGGCGGCGGGCGCCTGCTGCTGCGCGGCGAGGACGTGACGGGCCAGACCGATTTCGGCCCGCTGGACTTCAACGAACTGCAGTTCGTCGCGGGCACCGATGGCAGCGCACAGGAGATCGTGGCGGTCGCCCGCAAGGGCACCAAGGACGAGAGTGGCGTCTGGCGCAATATCGGGGATAGCGAACCCGTGCAGATCACCGCCCGCGTCACCGGGATCCGCTCCCTCGATGCCGCGGCGGCGCTACGCACCGAGCCCGGCATGGGCGCGGCCGATGCCGATTTCATCGCCGTGGCGCAGGATGCCGCGGTCTTCGCGGTCTTCGGCAGCAGGACGGCGCCCATCCTTTCCGCCGCCGGCAACATCACGCTGAAGGCGGGCGATTCCGTCGCGCTGCACGACCTGTTCAGCACGAGCGGCAAGGCCGGAACCGCCCTCTACCGCGTGGCCCTGCGCGGGGATGAGGGCAGCCCGGGCGGCGTGCTTCTGCTGAACGGGGAGGAGGTGACACACCGGATC
>DATCMG010000245.1:0-1840 GCA_036563555.1 Roseomonas sp.
GATCCGGATCTGCAGGCTGGCCACGGCATCGGCCAGGCCGCCTCGCAGCGCCACCTCCGTCTCCTCGTCGGTGACGAAGGCGAGGAAGCCCGCGCGGCCGGGTGCCGCCGTCATGCGCCAGGACTCCGGCGCGATGCTTCCGTCAGCGGGGGGCATCGCCACCTCCCGGCGATCCCCCGCCCTGCCCCACCGTGCTGGCACGCACGGCGGGCAAGGCCGGGCGCTTGCCCTCGTTCAGCCGCCGGATGGGCGGGGCCGCCGCGGCACCCCGCTCCCCGGCTTCCACGCGCCCATGATGGAGATCGGCTGGATTCTCCAGCATAGCGGCGAGATTGCGGTCATTCACGCCCGTCGACTGCCAGGTGCCGGGGCGCTCATGGACCTCGGTACCGCATCCCGCGAGGGACAGGACGAGTCCGAGCAGAGGCAGGGCGCGCATTCCGCTCACTCCAGGATGAAGCCGGCATCGAGCCGGGTGCGCGGCATCGCCGCCGGCACACCCCGGGCGAGCTGCCGCTGGTAAAGGATGCGGTCCAGATCCGTCGCCGCGCGGAAACCGTCCGTCGGTGCCGCAAGGGCGGAGGGATTGGCGGCCGGACGCACGAGATAGGGGGTGACGATGATCACCAGCTCCGTCTCGTTGCGCGCGAAGCGGGTGGAGCGGAACAGGGCCCCCAGCACTGGCACCTCGGATAGCCCGGCAATGCCTTGCCCGGTCTGGGTGATGTTCCGCTGCAGCAGCCCGGCGATCGCGAAGCTCTGCCCGCTTCCCAACTCGATCGTGGTTTCCGCCCGCCGCACGGCCAGCGCCGGCACGGTAATGGTGCCGCCCGAGATCGGGATGCTGATGGCGCCGTTCTCCGACAATTCGCTGACCTCGGGCCGGACGCGGAGATTCAGCCGCCCGGGCGACAGCACGGTTGGCACGAAGGAAAGGCTGACGCCGAACTGCTTGAACTCGATGGTCACCGAATTGCCGTTCTGCGCGGCGACCGGCACGGGGAACTCTCCGCCCACAAGAAAGCTTGCCGTCTCGCCGGACTGGGCGGTCAGGTTGGGCTCGGCCAGGATGGTGATAAGCTGATCGCTGGCCAGCGCGTCGATAATGGCATTCGCATCGAGCCGCGAGGTCTGCACCCCGACCCCTACGCGGCCCACCACCTCATTCCCGAAGCTGGACTGGGTCAGGACATCCGCGACCGCGCCGACCAGCGATCCCGTCCGCAGGCCGAGCGTCCAGGAACCCGCATTGCCCAGGGCCTGCCAGTTGAAGCCGAGATCGCGGCTGATCTGCCGCGAGATCTCGGCCACCCGCACCCGGACATTCACCTGGATGGAGGAGAGCAGCGTCAATTCGTTGATGACGGGCCGTTCAGGGCCCGCATAGGCCTGGGCGATGGCATCGGCGCGCTGGGCATCGGCGGCTGTCGGCACGCTGCCGCTCAGGATCACGCCACGCGGCGCCACGGATACGCTCAATCCCTGCGCCCCACGGATGAGGCCACGCAAGGTGGCTTCCAGCGCGGCGGCGTTGGGGGGCGGCGTCGCCGCCTGCGCCCCGGCCGCCGGGGCCTCGCCGGCCGGCCGCTCGGGCGGTGGCGCGAAGCGGCTCGGCCGCACGATCACATCATATTCGGCGATGGGGACGCCGGCTTCATTGGTGGCCACGACGGTGCTGCGCCCCTGCCCCAGCGCCATCAGGAAAATGGAACTGGGCGAGGCCGGCTGCACGCGCACGACCCGCGGATCGGCGGCCAGCACGGTGCTCGCGGCCCCGGGAAGCTGCACCAGGCGCCCCGCCCCCGCTTCGAGCGAAATCTGCACGGGAAGGGCAGGCGCG
>DATCMG010000247.1:0-3108 GCA_036563555.1 Roseomonas sp.
AATCCGGAGGCGGCGGCAGGCATGGCCCCTGGCTCCGCCGAGACGGTGTAGGCGCTTCGCACCCCCGCCGCGTCGGTGATCGCCACGACACCGGAGAGCACCGGGGGCAGGGCCGACGCGCCGCGCGTCAACGACAGTACCAGCACGCCATCCCGCACGGAAAGCGCTTGGCGGGCCGTGTTGTCCAGCACGCCAGGAGTCTCGGGGAAGAAGAAGGCATCCTTCACCGCGCCCGGTACGAAGGCCGGGCCGGCGATCTCGATGGCACCGCGCGCGCCCTCGAACCCCGCCCGCACGGCGAAGGGGGAGGGACGGGGAAGGGCGGCCTCGGCGGCACGGAACAGGCCGGTCGCGGTGGGATCGGGCCGCGGCGCGGCCTCGACCGGCAGGTCCAGCCGGAAGCTGCCCTCCTCGGGGATGCAGATATCGGCGCAGACCAGCCAGCGCCCCGTGCCCTCGATGGTGTAGAGGCGGCCGGGCTGCAGATCGGCCGGCGGCGTGACCGTCAGCGGGAACACGGCCTCGCCGAGATAGCCGAAATTGACCAGGGGCCCGTAGGGAATGCGAAGCGGCGCCGGGAAGCCCATCGCCCCGGCCTGCCCGCCATCGGGCATGGCCAGCTCCAATGAGGGGGCCTCCCCCGCATCGCCCGGATTGGTCCAGTAGGTATGCCAGCCCGGCGCCAGCACCTGCCGCAGCGCGAGGCGGAACGGCTGCCCCGGCGCCACGGCGGCCATCTCCGCCACCACGGTCACCCGGGCGCGCGGGGACTCCACCGCGTCGCTCTCCACCGCCCCCACCGGGGTGGCGGCCGCGAAGGGCGCAAGCAGGATCGCCAGCAGGAGGGCCAGGGCGCGCATCGGCCCGGCATAGGACCGATGCGGGGCCTGGGGCAACGCCTGCGTCAGGCGCTGGCGGCGTCCAGCGCCGCGATGTCCTGGGCGGGGAGGGTCAGATGCACCGCCTTCACCAAGCTGGAGAGCTGCTCCAGGCTCGTCGCGCTCGCGATCGGCGCCGTCACGCCCTCCCGCGCGATCACCCAGGCCAGCGCCACCTCGGCCGGGCTGGCGCCGTTGCGCGCCGAAACCTCATCCAGGGCCGCCAGGATCCTCATCCCGCGCGCATCGAGATACTTCTCCACCCCCGCGCCGCGCTTGCTCTTGGAAAGGTCCTCCTTCGAGCGGTACTTGCCGGAGAGGAAACCGGAGGCGAGGGCGTAGTAGGTGATGACGCCGATCCCCTCGCGCATGACGAGGTCGCGCAGCGCCCCGTCGAAGTCCAAACGGTCATAAAGATTGTATTTCGGCTGCAGCGTCTCGTAGCGCGGCAGGCCCTTCTCCTTCGCGACCTTCAGCGAATCCGCGAGCTGCGCGGCATCGAGGTTGGAGGTGCCGATCGCGCGCACCTTCCCCGCCTTCAGCAAGGCCTCGTAGGCGCGCAGCGTCTCCTCATGCGGGGTGTTCGGGTCGGGCCAGTGGGACTGGTAAAGGTCGATCACGTCGGTGTTCAGCCGCCGCAGCGAATCCTCCACCGCCTTCCCGATCCATCCGGCCGAAAGGTCCTTGTGACCCTGCCCCATGTCGGAGCCGACCTTGGTGAGGATCAGCACCTTGTCGCGCTTGCCGGGATTGGCGCGCAGCCAGTTGCCGATGATCGTCTCGGATTCGCCGCCCTGGTTGCCGGGCGCCCAGCGCGAATAGGCGTCCGCCGTGTCGATGGCGTTCAGCCCCGCATCCACGAAGGCATCGAGCAGCCCGAAGCTCGTGCGCTCATCGACGGTCCAGCCGAAGACGTTGCCGCCGAAGACGAGAGGGGCGATCTCCAGGCCGGTGCGGCCGAGCGGGCGCTTTTGCATCAGATGGTCCTTCGCGCTGTATGGGCCGGGGAGTTGGGGCGCGGTGGCCGCGTTTGACAAGCCGCGCCCCGCCCCCGAGACCGGCCCAGCCATGCAACTGCCCGAACTTCCCGTCGCCGAGGCCCTGCCCGCCCTGATCGCGGCCTTGCGCGAGGCTTCCAACGCCGTGCTCGTCGCCCCTCCGGGCGCCGGCAAGACCACCATCGTCCCGCTGACCCTGCTTGATGAGCCCTGGGCCACGGGCAAGATCCTGGTGCTGGAACCCCGCCGTGTCGCCGCCCGCGCCGCCGCGCGCCGCATGGCCGATCTGGCGGGGGAGGGGGCGCCGGGCGGGCTGGTGGGCCTCTCCACCCGGCTGGACCGCGCCGTGTCGGACCGCACGCGGGTGGAGGTGGTGACGGAAGGGCTGCTGGTCCGCCGCCTGCAATCCGATCCGGGGCTGGATGGCGTCTCGGCCGTCCTGTTCGACGAGGCGCATGAGCGGCATCTCGACACCGATCTCGGCCTCGCCCTCTGCCTTGACCTGCAACGGGCGCTGCGGCCCGAATTGCGGCTCCTGGCCATGTCCGCGACGCTGGATGCCGCCGGCTTCGGAACCCTTCTTGGCGCCCCGGTGATCGAGAGCGCCGGCCGCGCCTACCCCGTCGCCATCCATCACCGCCCGCGCGACATCAAGGAGCCCCGCGACCTGCCCGAGGCCATGGCCGGCGCCATCCGCGATGCCCTGCGGGAGCATCCGGGCGACGTGCTGGCCTTCCTGCCGGGCTGGGGGGAGATCCGCCGCACCGCCGACCGCCTGGGCGGCGTGGACGCCGAAATCCTGCCCCTGCATGGCGAAATGCCGCCCGCCGAGCAGGACAAGGCGCTGAACCCGTCGAGCCGCCGCAAGGTCGTGCTGGCCACTTCGATCGCCGAAACCTCGCTGACCGTGCCGGGCGTGCGGATCGTAGTGGATGGCGGCTTCCGCCGGGCACCGCGCCTGGATGCCGCGACAGGGCTGACGCGCCTGGCCACCGTCCGCATCTCCCGCGCCGCCGCCGAGCAGCGCGCCGGCCGCGCCGGCCGCACGGAGCCCGGCGTGGCCATCCGCCTCTGGACCGAGGCGCTGCATCGCGGCCTGCCCCTCGCCGACCGCCCGGAAATGCTGGAGGCCGAACTCTCCGGCCTGGCGCTGGACTGCGCCGCCTGGGGCGCCGAGCCCCGCGCACTGGCCTTCCTCGACCCGCCCCCCGAAGGCGCCCTGGCCGCCGCCC
>DATCMG010000264.1:0-4978 GCA_036563555.1 Roseomonas sp.
TCGCCAATGCTTGGCCGTTGCACCTCTGGGAGGCTTCTAAATCCCATAACGCCGATGGCTTTTCCTGAACCGAGTTCTTGGGCCCGGAGGGTAACCATTAGCTCTTGCTCTAAACCACCCTTGCTCAAACGAACTTTGATAGTATGCCCCGGCCGATGCCTGTTTAATTCCATAATCTCGCTCATAGAGCGAACCCGATGACCATCAATGGAAAGGATGCGGTCGCCGGGCTGTATGCCAGCCAGATCGGCCGGTCCGCCCTCCACAACTCCACTCACTAGGGTACTCGAAACTGGCACTCCCACAGCAAGTGGAAGGCTCACAAGTACCATTAGAGCAAATATTACATTTGCGAGAGGACCACCAATTTGTGTTGTTGCTCGGGCAAGTAGCTCGCGGCATGGCGCGGCTTTCTCGTCCCCATTCTCCCTTAAATTAATCCAGGCCGTTCCGGGGAAAAGCCCGATAACCCACTTCGTTTCATTTTCGTCTCTCCAGCTAATTAGCTCAGGGCCGAAGCCAATTGCCACCTGCTCGATAGGAGTGCGCGTTCTTCGTGCCGCTATAAAATGGCCCATTTCATGAACAAACAGCACAGTGCTAATAGCGAAAAATGGAAATATCAATAAGAGAACAATGCTCGTCATGTCCACTCCAGAGCCCGAGGCTCCATATGATACTTATTTTAGTGGACTGATTTCAGCAAACTTCCAACTGGCTTGATACGAAAGATCCACCGTTGGCGAGCATTGCATGCTGATGGAGACCTTTTGAGGGGATTGGGAGGATACCTGCCCCCCCTGTCGCCTTGACGGCAGGCTTGGTGGTGTTCCACAAAGATCCCGCACGTAACGAGCCGGCGCTGATCCGGCCGAGATTTTTCGCCATTTGCGAGACGACGGCTGCGGATCCAGGTTCCCCAGCCATTCCGGCACAAGCTCCTGATTTTACAGCAGAGTTGGTGATCGCGCCCACCCCAGGCGGCGAGACCTGCTACTGTGACACATCACTGGGACACAACGGCGCAGGCCAGCCCTGAATCTGTTCCGCCTCGCCGGTGCGTCTCCCAGCTCGTCCCCGCCCACGTCACCCTCCGCGCGGGCGTCTGGTACTGGCGGCGGCGCCTCCCTGCCTCGATGGTGCGAGGCACAAGCGCCGCGAGCGGATTTCCGGTGGTTCGTCTATCCTTACGGACGCGCGACCGCCGGACCGCCCTCTCCCGGGCCCGGCAGCTGGACGCGCTGCTCGAGAGGACGGCCGTCATTATTGCCCCCGGCACGATCACCGCCGCCCAGTTCGCCGGCCTCGCCCGCGACCACCTGCAGTTCGTGCTGGAGGCGGCACGCGCCCGCCGTGCCCCGGACCCGGTCCTGCCCACTGGAGGCGAGGTCGAAGCCAAGCTCGACCCGGCACTCGCTGACGGGATCCTTGCCTTCATCTCGGCAGCGGAGGCACCCTCGCCCGAGGAGGATGAGATCGCCGGCAATGCCGCACCCGCCGGCGGCGATGGTGGTCCGATCCATCTTCCCGATGAGCTAGCCGCACCCCTGCTGGCCGCCCTTCGGTCGACACCTCTTCCCGAGCGGTCCATGCGCCGGACCGCGCTGGCAGCATCCATGCACCGATCCCAGGCCGCGCTTGGCCGCGCCATGATGGCCAGGCGCGCGCTGATCACGAACGATCGCACCCTGGCGCGCGAGATGGTGGCCACCGTTGCTGCCTCGGCAGGCGTTGAGATCACGCCGGAGATCAGGCCCATCCTGGAGCGTGTCGGGCTGCGGGTGATGGAGGACGTGTTCCGTGCGGAGGCCGCGCGGGAGACCGGCCACTATAGCATTGGGCCAGAGCAGGACCGGTCACTGGCTGGCGTCCATCTGCGCACCAGCACTCCCGCTGACCCGACAACAGCCCTGGTGGTGCCGGGCGCTCCCGATCCCCTCCCCCTATCCGCCGCGACTCCCGAACCGGAAATCACGCCAGCAGCTGCCACTCCGTCCTTACTCGGAGAGCCTGCGGCGACGGCCATGGCACCCACCGAGTCACTCTCCTCTCTGACTAGGTCATTCTTCGAGAAGCGGGCCCGCGAGAATATCCGTCATCAAGGTATGGCGCAGGAGCGAACAACCCTTCGTCTCTTTTTCGAAATCCTCGGTGACCGCCCCGCGCGGGACTACAAGCGCCAGGACATCACCAAATTCCTCGATACCCTGCGCCGGCTCCCGTCCAGCTACGGAAAGTCGCCAAAGGACAAGCAGCTTTCCGTCGAGGACCTCATCGCGCGCGCTGACGCAACTGAAGCCCCACGGCTAACGGACAAGACCGTCAAACGCCATCTCTCTGCCCTTTCAGTTTTCTTCAAGCTAGCAGTGGATCGCGGCCACCTTTCCCTAACCGAGCGGAACGACGGCCTCAGCGAGCACGACTTCTCGCTCGATGACGCCCGCGAGGCGCGCGATCAATGGACAGATGAAGAATTCAAGCGCCTGTTTTCGTCGCCAGTCTGGACGGGCCGGGATCCCGCCCGGCGATCCGCACCAGGGACGGAAATCACAGGTGACGCGCGGTTCTGGATCCCGCTGCTCTGCGTCTTCGAGGGCACGCGGCTCGAGGAGGTCGCCGACCTCCGGCGCAAGGACGTCACGAACAACGCCGGTGTCTGGCAGCTTGAGTTCACGACGGAGCATCGGCGCCTAAAGAATCATGGCGCCAAGCGCACCATCCCGATTCATCCGGAGCTCATCCGGATCGGCTTTCTGGAGTATGTCGCGCAGACCGCTCCCCACCCCGCCGACCCGCTCTTCCCAGATCTTGAGCCACAAGGCGCCGACGGCAAACGGGGCCCCCGGATCACCCGGTGGTTCGTTGAGTACCGCCGGGATGTAGGCGTATTCCGGGAGGGTGTCGGCTCGCACGCGTTCCGCCACAACGTCGCCACTCGCCTGCGCGAGAAGCTGCACGACCACTCTGACCAGCTCCGCCTGAACTACCTTCTCGGCCACGCCAGCGGCACGGGCGAGGGTGATGTTCGGTACGACAAAGGACGGGAGGGCCAGGCGATGGCGGCGCTGCTGGCCCGGCTCGAGTATCCAGAGATCAATCTCGCCCATCTTTATGCTCGCGAGGTCGGAGATCTTTCGCTGCCCCGGAACTGGTAAAAACTGAAATGGGCTTCGGTGTTGGGGCGCCAGGAACCCCAACCCGAACTTCGGGATTCCCTTATTGCTTCAGGGTCTTAGGCTGGCTTGCGGGTGAATGTGTGACGCCGATGTGTGACGGTCAAGAAGTCCAGCTTCTGCCTGCGCGGCCTTGTCCGGAGAAGTGGGATCCAACCAACTTGTGCTCTGCCGCCGATGGTGGGTGTGCGGATTCGGGATCGGTCCGGCGCTACGCGGACCGGCGCGCCCTTGAGGCGCGCGTCCTGATCACACGCGCTTGGCGCTCCGCGTGGGGGGAAAGGATGATCAAGTTCCGGCCCGCATACGCGACCGGCGACTGACGCCGCCAACAGGCCGACGCAGGCCCAGACACGACCGCCCGCCGAACTGGCACAGTTCGTCCCAGGTCCGCTTCGCGCCCAACTCAGCCATCCGGCTGGCTCGACCACGTTGCCCAAAGCAGACGCCGGGTAGTTCGCGGCCGCTGATGGGGATCGGTGGAGCGCGGACCTGCTTCTCTGGAACGTCTCGCACAGCCTCGCCTACTTTGGTGGGGCGAGAGCCTCAATGATCCGGCACTCCGATACGTTGCCGTGGCGACACTGCCCGATGAGGGAGTCTAACTCCCGACGCAGCGCCTGGAGGTCTGCGATTTTTCGGTCCACCTCGCCCAGGTGCTCGCGGGCGATGCCGTCCACAGCCTCGCAAGAGCGGTCACGGTCCTCGGCAAGGTCGAGGAGGGCGCGGATCTGTTCCAGGGAGAAACCGAGATCACGGGCGCGTCGAATGAAGCTTAGCCGCCCGAGGTGGGCCTCGCCATAGAGCCGGTAGTTCCCAGCGCTGCGCGCAGGTGCCGGCAGCAGCCCCACCGCCTCGTACCAGCGGATCGTCTCCACCTTCGTGCCGGTCGCCTTGGCGAGGGCGCCGATGTTCAGGGATTTTCCGAGATTTTCCGAAGCCATTGCCTTGACCCTGTAGTGGCTACAGGGTCCATATGAGGAGCTGTGATGTCCCGGCCAAGTGGCCCGGGCACGTCCCAGACGGGGTGGCGGCGATGGCCGATGTGGTGAAAGACGCGGGTGTGAGGACCTCTTCGACTCTGCGTTACCGGGTCGAAGGCATGGACTGCCCGTCCTGCGCCTCGAAGATCGAGACGGCTGTCGGCCGCGTGCAGGGCGCCGAGGAGATCCGGGTCAACCACGGCACCCAGATCCTGGCCTTCCGGCTGGACGAGGCAGCCACGCCTCGCGCGGTCATCGAGGGGCAGATCCGCAAGCTCGGCTACGGCGTCGCCCCGGTCGAGGCCCCACGGATGGTCGCCGGTGAAGCCAGCGTGGCTGTCGAGGGCGAGGGGCTTGGCCGTACTCGCCAGCCCCCCTGGTGGAAGAGCGCCAAGGCCCGCTTGGCCGCCGTCATCGGAGCCCTGGCGGCCGCCGGCTTTGCCGTATCCCTCGCCAGCCCCTCGCTGAACCACTGGGCCTACCTGCCCGCCGCCCTGCTCGGTCTCGCCTTCTTTGGCAGGAAGGCCATCGCCGCGGCGCGCGCCGGGTCGCCGTTCAGCATCGAGATGCTGATGTCGATCGCGACGATCGGGGCGATCCTCATCGGCGCGACCCCCGAGGCGGCCACCGTCGTCTTCCTGTTCACCATCGGCGAATTGCTGGAAGGCGTCGCCGCCGGCCGAGCGCGGTCGGGTATCGAGGCGCTCGGTGCCCTGGTGCCGAGGACGGCACTGCGTATCCAGGACGGCACGGCACGAGAGGTACCCGCGGCCAGCCTGAAGGTCGGCGACCTCGTCCTCGTCCGCCCCGGCGATCGCGTCT
>DATCMG010000266.1:0-8262 GCA_036563555.1 Roseomonas sp.
GGCGGCCATACCCAGATCCTGCGCCTGCTGCGCCATGCCGAGGCGGAGGCGGGCCGCGAGCGGCTGCACGCCCTCGTCTTCGTCGGCGATGCGGTGGAGGAGGAGCCGGCCCCCATCCTTGCCGGCGCCACCCGGCTGGGCGCGCGCGGCGTCCCGGCCTTCGTCTTCCAGGAAGGCGACGATCCCGCGGCCAGCGCGGTGCTGCGCGGCATCGCACGCCAGTCCGGCGGCGCCTGGGCACCCTTCGACCATCGCAGCCCCGGTGCCCTGGCCGCCCTGCTGCGCGGCGCCGCCGCCTTCGCCACCGGCGGGCGGGAGGCCTTGGCGCGCCTGCCCGGCGCGGGCGCCCTGCTGGCGCAGCTTCCGGCGCCCCGGCCATGATCTGGCTTGCGGCCGGGGCGGCGCTGGTGGCCCTGGCGGTCGGGGTGCTGCAGGCCTTCGGCTCCGCCAGCGTCGCGCAGGTGAAATGGGCCCTGGCCGTCACGCTGGCCGCGCTGGGGTTGGTGGTGATCACAATCCTGCTGGTCACGGGGCGTGCGGGGCAGGTCTTCTGGGTGCTCGCCCTATTCGGCCCGATCGCCTGGCGCTGGTGGAACGCCCGACGCCCGCCCGCCCCTCTCGGTGGCGCCCCGGCCGATATGGTGGAGACGGCGATGCTGGCCATGCGCCTCGATCCAACCTCGGGCACGCTGTCCGGCCGCGTGCTCCGGGGCCGCCAGGCCGGGCGGGACCTGTCGGAACTGGCCCCGGGCGAGTTGCACGCCCTGCTGGCCGAAGCCGCTGCGAACGACCCGGAAAGCGTTCCGCTGATCGAGGCGTGGCTGGACCGGGCCCGTCCCGGCTGGCGCGCCGCCGGCCCCGCCACCCCCGGCGCCGCGCCGGACCGGGCGGAGGCGCTCGCCATTCTCGGCCTGGCGGAGGGTGCCACCGAGGCCGAGATCCGCGCCGCCCATGCACGGCTGATGCGGGCCGCCCATCCGGATGCCGGTGGCTCCGACTGGCTGGCCGCCCGGCTGAATGCGGCGCGGGATGCCCTGCTGGGCTGATCCGGCGCCCCCCTGCATTCCCAAGCGCGGCCGGCCATGGCACATCTCGCCCGGACCACACACAGGGGAACTGCCGCCCGTGCCGAAGCCGTTGAAGAAGGCCGTCCTGCCCGTCGCGGGGCTGGGGACCCGTTTCCTTCCCGCCACCAAGGCGCTGGCCAAGGAAATGCTCCCGATCGTGGACAAGCCCCTCATCCAATATGCGGTGGAGGAGGCGCGCGACGCGGGCATCGAGCAGTTCTGCTTCATCACGGGCCGCGGCAAGACCGCGATCGTCGAGCATTTCGACGTGGCCTATGAGCTGGAGCGCACGCTGAAGGAACGCGCCAAGGAGGCCATCCTGGCCGACCTGCGCGCCAGCGCGGTGGAGCCAGGCTCGATCACCACGGTGCGCCAGCAGGTGCCGATGGGCCTCGGCCATGCCATCTGGTGCGCCCGCACCTTCATCGGGGACGACCCCTTCGCCATCCTGCTGCCCGATGACCTGATGCAGTGCGACGTGTCCTGCACCAAGCAGCTCGCCGACGCCTATCTCGAAACCGGCGGCAATGTCGTCGCGATCGAGGAGGTGCCGATGGAGCGCGTCAACAAATATGGCGTGCTCGATGTGCTGGAGGACAAGGGCCGGCTCGTTTCCGTCAAGGGGCTGGTCGAGAAGCCGAAGATGGAGGAAGCGCCCTCCAACCTCACCATCATCGGGCGCTATGTCCTGATGCCGGAGGTGGTCGAGTATCTGGCCGCCATGGAAAAGGGCGCGGGCGGCGAGGTGCAGCTGACCGACGGCATGGCGAAGCTGATCGGCAGGCAGCCCTTCCATGGGCTGCGCTACGAGGGACGGCGCTTCGATTGCGGCGACAAGGCCGGCTTCCTTGAGGCGCAGATCGCCTTCGCGCTGAAGCGGCCCGACCTGGCCGCGGCCGTGCGCGCCTTCCTGCCGAAATACATGGGCTGAGACCCGGGCCGGGATCGGCCCGTCGCCCCGTATCGACCCGGCCGGGTCGAGACGATATGGAACATCATGTGTCGCGACCCTTGCTCCGGGGTCTTGCGGAGGGGTTACATGCGCGTTGCGATGATCGGTGCCGGCTATGTCGGCCTCGTTTCAGGTGCCTGCTTTGCCGAGTTTGGCGTGGATGTCTGCGTGGTGGACACCGAGGTGTCGAAGGTGGAGGCGCTTCGGAAGGGGCGCATTCCGATCTACGAGCCGGGGCTGGACAAGCTGGTGGCGGAGAATGTGCGGGACGGGCGCCTGTCCTTCACGACCGACCTGACCGAGGCGATGGAGGGGGCGGATGCGGTCTTCCTGGCGGTGGGCACGCCATCGCGCCGGGGGGACGGCCATGCCGACCTCACCTACGTCTTCACCGCCGCCGAGCAGGTGGCCCGCGCGGCCAAGGGCCCGCTGGTGCTGGTGACCAAGTCGACGGTGCCCGTCGGCACGGGGCGCAAGATCAAGGAGATCCTGCGGGAGACCCGCCCCGATCTCGAGATCGACGTCGCCTCCAACCCCGAATTCCTGCGCGAGGGGAATGCGATCGGCGACTTCATGCGGCCGGACCGCGTGGTGATCGGCGCCGAGAGCGACCGCGCCTTCCAGGTGCTGCGGCGCCTGTACCGCCCGCTCTACCTCATCGAGACCCCGATCGTGCAGACGGGCATCGAGACGGCCGAGCTGATCAAATACGCCGCCAACGCCTTCCTCGCGGTCAAGATCACCTTCATCAACCAGATGGCCGATCTCTGCGAGCGCGCTGGCGCCGATGTGCATGACGTCGCCCGCGGCATGGGTCTCGATGGCCGGATCGGCCGCAAGTTCCTCCATGCCGGCCCGGGCTATGGCGGCTCCTGCTTCCCCAAGGACACGCTGGCGCTGGCACGCACCGCCCAGGAACTCGGGGCGCCGGCCACCATCGTCGAGCAGACCATCACCGCCAACGAGGCGCGCAAGGAGGCCATGGCGGATCGCGTGATCCAGGCCATGGGCGGCTCGGTCGCGGGCAAGACCATCGCCGTGCTGGGGCTCACCTTCAAGCCCGAGACCGACGACATGCGCGACGCGCCCTCGCTCGTCGTCGTGCCCCGGCTCGCGGCAGCGGGTGCGACCATCCGCGCCTATGACCCCCAGCCCTCCCATGCCCGCCAGCTCATGCCGGCCGCCACCCACTTCGCCGAAAGCGCGCTGGACGCGGCCGAAGGGGCGGACGCCCTCGTGCTGCTGACCGAGTGGAACGAGTTCCGCGCCCTCTCCCCCGACCGCCTCAAGACCGCCATGACGGGCAACACCGTCCTCGACCTCCGGAATGCCTGGGAGCCCGCCGCCTTCCGCGAGGCCGGGTTCCAGTACCAGTCCATCGGACGACCCTGAGAAAAGAACGGGAGGGACGCCCCCATGCCGAGCTTCAGCCATCGCTTCGACCCGACCAGCCTGCGTGAATACGACATCCGCGGCGTCGTCGGGAAAACCCTCTCCGGCGAGGACGCCTTCGCCATCGGCCGCATCTTCGGCACCATCGTGAGCCGCGCCGGTGGGGCGAAGGTGGCGGTCGGCTATGACGGCCGCCTCTCCTCCCCGATGCTGGAGGAGCGGTTGGTGGCCGGCCTCATGGCCTCGGGCATGGAGGTGATCCGCATCGGCTGCGGGCCGACGCCGATGCTCTATTTCGCTGCCTATCATTTCGGCACCGATGGCGCCGTGATGGTGACGGGCAGCCACAACCCACCGGATTACAACGGCTTCAAGTCGATGATCGGCAAGAAGCCCTTCTTCGGCGCCGACATCCAGAAGCTCGGCCAGATGGCAGCGGTCGGGGATGTGGTGGAGGAGGCGCAGGGCTCTTCCCGCAGCGTGGACATCGCCGAGGAGTATGTCGCGCGGCTGCTGAAGGATTACGATGGCGGCGACCGGAAGCTGAAGGTGGTCTGGGATCCGGGCAATGGCTCGGGCGCCGAGATCACGAAGATGCTCGCCGCGCGGCTGCCCGGCACGCATGTCGTCATCAATGGCGAGATCGACGGCCGCTTCCCGGCCCACCATCCCGACCCCACCGTCGCGAAGAACCTTGAGCAGATCATCGCCGAGGTGGCTCGCCAGGTTGCCGATCTGGGCATCGCCTTCGATGGCGATGCCGACCGGATCGGCGTCGTGGATAATGACGGCAACATCCTGTTCGGCGACCAGCTCCTGGTCGTGCTGGCGCGGGACGTGCTGAAGTCGAAGCCCGGCGGCACCATCATCGCCGATGTGAAGGCCAGCCAGGTGTTGTTCGACGAGGTGGCGAAGGCCGGTGGCCAGCCGCTGATGTGGAAGACCGGCCACTCCCTGATCAAGTCGAAGATGGCGGAGACGGGCGCGCCGCTGGCGGGCGAGATGTCCGGCCATATCTTCTTCGCGGACAAGTGGTACGGCTTCGATGACGCCCCCTACTCCGCCGTCCGCCTGCTCGGCATCGTGGCGCGCATGAGCGAGACGCTCTCCCAGGTGCGCGACGCCATGCCGCATGTGATCAACACGCCGGAACTGCGCTTCGACTGCTCTGAGGACCGGAAGTTCGTCGTCGTCCAGGAGGTGAAGGACCGCCTGGCGGCCGAGGGTGCGAAGGTGCAGGACGTGGATGGCGTGCGCGTGCTGACCGAGGATGGCTGGTGGCTGCTGCGCGCCTCCAACACCCAGGCCGTGCTGGTGGCCCGCGCCGAGGCGAAGAGCCGGGAGGGGCTGGAGCGCCTGAAGGCCGGGATCGCGCGGCAGCTTGAGGCGAGCGGGCTCGCGGCGCCGGACTTCTCCGGGGAGAATGCGGGGCACTGAGCCTTCCGCGCCTTCCCTAAGGCACCCTGCTGGACCGGCGCATCCTGACGCGCCGGTCCGGCGGACACAGGCTCTCCCCTGCGATACGCCCCATGGCGTTCCGGGGAACACCGCCCCCCATTCGTTATTCCGACGCGTCCCTTTAGGGCGATCTTGGCCACGGGCCTGACTTGGCCGTGCAGGTCAGGGTAAACTCGCTCCGATCACGGAGCGACCCGATGCTGCAAGCGCCCCCCGCCGAACCCGGAATGCGTGAGGAGGAGGTGGACACGCCCGCCCTCCTACTCGACCTGGACGCCTTCGAGGCCAATCTGGACGCCATGGCGGCCCGGCTGGCCGGCACCGGCGCGAAGCTTCGCGCCCATGCCAAGACGCATAAATCGGCCGTGGTGGCCCATCAGCAGATCCGGCGCGGCGCCATCGGCCAGTGCGTGCAGAAGGTCGCCGAGGCCGAGGCACTGGCCTGGGGCGGCGTGCCCGATATCCTTGTCTCGAACCAGGTGGTGGACGCCCGCAAGCTGCGCCGCCTCGCGGCCTTGTCGGGCATCGCGAAGGTCGCCGTCTGTGCCGATGATGCCGCCGGCATCGACACCATCGCCGCCGTGGCCGAGGCCGCCGGGCGCCGCATGGAGGTGCTGGTGGAGATCGATGTCGGCGCTGGCCGCTGCGGCGTGGCGCCCGGGCCGGATGCGGTGGCCCTGGCCGAGCGCATCGCCGCCTCCCCCCATCTGATCTTCGGCGGCCTCCAGGCCTATCATGGCAGCGCCCAGCACCGGCGCAGCCTTGAGGAACGGCGCGATGCCATCGGCTTCGCGGCGGAGGGCGTGCGCCGGACGGTGGAACAACTGACCCAGCGCGGCCTGCCCTGCCCCATCATCGGCGGCGCCGGCACCGGCACCTATGAGCTGGAATTGGAAGCCGGGCTCTGGACCGAGATCCAGGCCGGGTCCTACGCCTTCATGGATGCCGATTACGCCGCCAATGGCCAGCCGCCCGCCTTCCGGCAGAGCCTGTTCGTGCTGGCGCAGGTGATGTCTGCCCCGCGCGACGGGGTGGCGGTGCTCGATGCCGGGCACAAGGCGGTGGCCGTCGATTCCGGGCTGCCGGTGGTCTGGAATCGCCCCGGGGTCCGCTATGTCGGCGCCTCCGATGAGCACGGGGCCCTGGCCATCGAGGGTGGCACACGGCCGAAGCTGGGGGAGCGGCTGCGGCTGGTGCCCGGCCATTGCGACCCGACGGTGGACCGCTACGACTGGTATGTCGGTGTGCGTAAGGGCCGGGTGGAATGCCTCTGGCCCGTCTCGGCCCGCGGCAGGATGGCCTGAACGAAAAAGGGGACCGGCGAACCGGTCCCCTTTCATCTGGAAGAGGCGACGGCGCCTCAGCGGCGGTTGCGGCGGGCCGGCTTCCCGCGCGGAACCGGCGCCGGCAAGGTCGCGCGGCGCGCGGCCGGGGTGGAGACGCGCACCATGCGCCCACCATCACCCTGTTCCATCACCCGGCGCGTGCGGGCGGCACGGGCCGCCGCCGCCCGCGTGCCGGCGCGGGCTGCGGGCTTGGCAGCGGCGCGGCGGCTACGGGTAGCCGCCGTTGCTGCCGCGGGTTTGGCGGCGCGCAAGGAAACCTGGCGGATGTTGGAGCGCGGCACCGGAGCCTCGATCGTCGCCGCGCGGGCGCGGCCAACCACGGAGGGCGCCCGTGCCATCGCCACGGCGGCATCCGGCATGCGGGCCGGCGGCGAGACGCCGAGCCTGGAGAAGCCGTCATCCAGCAGCATGGCCGCGTGCCGGTCGCGCTCCGCCCAGGAGGAGCCGCCGAAGACCGAGACGAACACGCGCTGGCCCTGGCGCTGCGCCGAGACGACGTTGTTGAAGCCGGAGGCGTTGATGTAGCCGGTCTTGACCCCGTCCACGCCCTCATACTCGCCAATCATGCGGTTGTGGCTGCGGAAGGCGTAGTTGCCGGAGCGGACGGTCGAGTTGCCGAAGTAATGCCAGCGCTCCGGGAAATCGAGGAAGAGCCGGCGGCCCAGTGTCGCCATGTCGCGCGCCGTCGTCGTCTGGTCCCAGTCGGGCAGGCCGGAGGCGTTGCGGAAGGTCGTGCTGGTCATGCCGAGCTGGCGGGCCCGCATGGTCATCATCTGGGCGAAACGCTCTTCGGTGCCGCCCAGCGCCTCGCCGACCGCGGTCGCCACGTCATTGGCGGACTTCATGGTCAGGGCATAGATCGCGACTTCGACCGGGATTGTCATGCCCGGGGGCACGCCGAGCTTCGAGGGCTGGCGGCTGTTCGCCTCCTCGCTGATATAGATTCGGCTGTTCATGCTCATGCGGCCTTCGCGCATGGCCTCGAACAGCATGTACAGGGTCATCATCTTGGTGAGCGAGGCGGGGTAGCGGGGTGCGTCCGCATTGGCGCCGCCGATGGCCTGGCCGGTGCGGCCATCCATGATGAAGGAGGCATAGCGTTCGCTGCCGATCTGGGCGGCGGCGGGGTGGGTGGCCAACAGGGCGGGGATCAGCGCCGCCGCCCAACCGGCCCGCCTGGCCACCGACCGGACGGTCTCGCGCCGCCGGCCGCACCAGGCAGCCAAACCATTCACCATGCAACATCCCCCTTTAATCGGCCCCGCCCCCGCGGAAATGGCCGTACGGCATGGCCCCCCAGCCATACCGAGCCGCAACGATAGGGGGCTTCCACCCGGCCTGTCCATCGCAACCTGGAAGGTTTCCCCCTAAAATTCGGTTATTGCAGGGTTTTCAAAGTAACGGAAACGTGATCGAAACTTCGTGGTGTTTTCATGGTGCACTGCAAAAAATAGTGGACCAAGCTTTGCTGTGGCCGCTACAAGACCCATGTTGCAGTGCAGCAAAGCCATGGCGTCGATCATGGCCTGCCTCTTCGGATTTCCAGGAGATGACCAGACATGGCTAACGAGACCCCCAAGGCTATCGAGACCCCCAAGATCGCCCGCCTGGCGACCGAGACCGTGAGCACCACCACGGCCGCCGCCGACACCGCCGCCAGCAAGGCGACCAACTTCGCCGAGGCCGGGACCGCCCAGCTCCGCACCGCCGTGGAGCGCAGCATGGAGCAGGCCACCAAGGCCGCCGAGGGCAGCTTCAAGGCCGCCCAGGAGTTCGCCGAGTTCTCCCGCGGCAACGCCGAGACCTTCGCCCAGGTCGCGCAGACCTGGATGGCGGGCTCGCAGGACCTCGGCCGTCAGGCCTTCGCCTTCGCGCAGTCCCTGAACGACCATGCCCTGGAGGGTGCCCGTGCCCTTGCCGGCGTGAAGAGCCTGAAGGAGGCCGCCGAGATCCAGGCGACCTACGCCCGCGGCACCGTCGACCGCGTGATGAGCGAGACGGCGAAGCTGCAGGAGGCCTCCCTCCGCCTCGCCGAGCAGGTCGCCAC
>DATCMG010000276.1:0-7023 GCA_036563555.1 Roseomonas sp.
TGGGCGCCTTCGGCGTGGTCCTTGAGCGGCTAATGATCTCCCGGCTCTACAAACTCGACCACCTCTACGGCCTGCTGCTGACCTTCGGCCTCGCCCTAATCATCGAGGGGTTGTTCCGCAACCAGTTCGGCTCCTCCGGCCTGCCCTATTCGCCCCCTGCCGCGCTGACCGGCGCGCCAATCGACCTCGGCTTCATGATGCTGCCGAAGTATCGCGTCTGGGTGGTGGTGGCGGCCTTCGCGATCTGCATCGCAACCTGGCTGGTGATCGAGAAGACGCGCCTCGGCGCCTATTTGCGGGCGGCCACCGAGAACGCGCCGCTGGTCCAGGCTTTTGGCGTGAACGTGCCGCGCATGGTGACGCTCACCTATGCGGCGGGCGTGGCGCTGGCGGCGCTCGCCGGTGTGCTCGCCGCGCCGATCTACTCGGTCAATCCGGGCATGGGGTCCAACTTCATCATCACCGTTTTCGCCGTGGTCGTGATCGGCGGCATGGGCTCGATCCTCGGCTCGGTCATCACCGGCTTCGCCCTCGGCCTCGTCGAGGGGTTGACCAGGGTCGTCTACCCCGAGGCCTCGGCCACCGTGATCTTCGTCATCATGGCGATCGTGCTGCTCGCACGCCCCGCCGGCCTGTTCGGAAGGGCCTGACCCATGGCGTCCGCCACCACCCTCTCCCCCGACATCTCGCCGGGCGCCTCCCAGGGTGGCGCGCCGGAAGCCCTGCCGCCCGCGGCGCCGGGCCTGTTCGGCTTCACCCGGGCGCAGGGAATTGCGCTGCTGGTCATGATCGGGGCGCTGATCGTCTGCCCCTTCTTCCTCTACCCGCAGTTCCTGATGAAGCTGCTCTGCTTCGCCCTCTTCGCCTGCGCCTTCAACCTGCTGATCGGCTATGTCGGCCTGCTCTCCTTCGGCCATGCCGCGTATTTCGGCATGGGAAGCTATGTCGCGGCCCATGCCGCCAAGGTCTGGGGGCTGACTCCGGAGCTCGCCATCCTGCTGGGCGGGGTGGTGGGGGCGGGGTTCGGGCTCGTCTTCGGCTGGATCGCCATCCGCCGGCAGGGCATCTACTTCGCCATGATCACCCTGGCCCTCGCCCAGATGATCTACTTTCTCTGCGTCCAGGTTCCCTTCACCCATGGCGAGGACGGGATCCAGTCCATCCCGCGGGGTCGCCTCCTCGGGCTGGTCGATCTCTCCTCCGACATGACCCTTTACTGGTTCATCGCCGGCCTGTTCCTCGCGGGTTTCCTGCTGATCCACCGGATCATCAACTCGCCCTTCGGCCAGGTGCTGACTGCGATCCGGGAGAACGAGCCCCGCGCGACATCGCTCGGCTATCGGACGGATGACTACAAGCTGGTTGCCTTCGTCCTCTCCGCCGGCATCGCTGGCATCGCGGGCGGGGCGAAGGCGATCACGGTGGGCATCGCTACCCTGACGGACGTCCATTGGTCCATGTCGGGCGAGGTGGTGCTGATGACCCTCCTCGGCGGCCTCGGGACCCTCTTCGGGCCGGTCATCGGGGCCGGGGCTGTCATCAGCATGCAAACCTACCTCGCCCCCTTCGGTGCCTGGGTCACCATCATCCAGGGCGTAATCTTCGTCCTCTGCGTGCTCGCCTTCCGCGCCGGCATCGTGGGTGAGCTTGCCAGATTGCTCCGCGTGAAGCTGTAAAGCGCCGGGGCGCTTGAAGAGGGGGCATCGCGGGGCGATCTTCGGCGCGCGATGAACACCGCTCCCCTCCCAGCCCCCATCCGGCGTGTCGCTGGCCTGGCGCTCCTTGCTGCTGGCCTCGGCTTCACCGGGCTGCTCTCCTTCATTCATATCCTGGTGGAGCTGTTCGGTTGAACACGCCCCGCGGGCCCTATAGGGGCCATGACCGCCTGCCACGCTGGTGGACGGGGCTGCGTGGCGTGCCAATCGCCCTGTTTGCCCTGCCGCTCGTCCCGGCCTTCTTCCTGGCGCTGGCCAGCGGAGAGGGGCGGCTGGTCGGTGGCTGCGTCGCGGGGCTGGTGGGCGTCGGGATGGCCATGTCCCGCCTCGCCCGAGCACGTCGCGGCGATGCAAGGCGGGCAGGCATCTTCCTTGGTGTTGGAACAGGACTCGCGGCCGGCCTTGCGGGTGGCGCCGGGCCGGTTGGTGCCGCCGTGCTCGGCCTCATGTCCTGGGGCGGCGCCCGCCTGCTCTATGATGGCGTGACCGAAGTGGCGCCCCCGCCACCGCCGCCCCCTCCGCCGCCACCCGACGCGCTGGATCCGCTCCGCGCCCGGATCATCGCTCTCCAATCGGGAGACCGGCGCCTGCTTCCGGCCGCGGAGGCGATGCGCGGCCTGCTCGATGAACTGGCGCTGCGCCCGGACGCGGCTGGCCAGGCGCGGCGCGTGCTCGTGGTCGGGGTGGACGGGCTGGAACGGATCGGCTCGCGGCTGGCCCAGGGCGCCACTCCACCCGAAACCCTGCCGGTGCTGGTGGACGACCTTGCCCGCGCCGCCCGTCAATCCGCCGAGGATCTGCGCGGCGCCGAGACCGAGGCGCTGGCGATCCAGGTGAAGGTCCTGCAGGACCGGCTGCATCAGGAGGGCATTTCTTGAGCCAGGATTCACTGCAGCCCGCGCCCGAGCGAGTGACGGAACTCGCCGGCCGGATCGACTTGAACGACCCCGTCAGCATCACCCGCTTCGGGCAGGAGGCGCAGAGCCGCGCGGCCTCGGCCGCCGATGCCATGCTCGGCTCCGCCCGCAGCGACGCGGTGGGGGAGGCGGGCGACTCGCTCTCCAAGCTGCTCGGCGCCCTTCGAGGCTTCGACGTGACGAAACTGGGCGAGAAGCCTGGCCTCCTGGCCCGGCTGTTCACCCGCGCCGGCAGCGAGACCGTCGCCATCCTGCAGCGCTATGAGGGCGTGCGCGGGCAGGTCGAGGCGATCGGCGACAAGCTCGACACCCATCGCACCCGGTTGATGGAGGATGTGGAGCGGCTGGAGCGGCTCTACGAGGCGACGCTCACCTGGTTCCACTCCCTGGCCGACCATGTAGCGGCGGGTGAGGCGGTGCTGGCGCGCACGGACCAGGAGGCCATCCCCGCGGCCGAGCGGGCAGCGCAAGATGCCTCCGACCCGCTGGCCCCGCAGCGCCTGCGCGACCTTCGCGCGGCGCGGGAGGACCTGGACCGGCGCGTGCACGACCTGCGGCTGACGCGGCAGGTGGCCATGCAGGCGCTGCCCTCGATCCGGCTGATCCAGGAGAATGACAAGGCCCTGGCTGGGCGCATCCATTCGGTGCTGGCCAACACCGTGCCGCTCTGGCGGACGCAACTGGCCCAGGCCCTGGCACTCCAGCGCATGCGCGAAGCCGGTCAGGCCGTGCGTGCCGCGACCGACCTGACGAACGAGCTTCTCACCGCCAATGCCGAGGGGCTGCGCCGCGCCAATGTGGAGGTGCGGACGGAGATCGAGCGCGGCGTGGTGGACCTGGAAGCCGTGCAGAAGGCCAATGCCGCGCTTGTCGCGACGATCGAGGACTCGCTGCGAATCGCGCAGGAGGGCCGCGAGCGCCGGGTGGCCGCCACCAAGGCGCTGGGCGAGGCGGAGGCGGAGATCCGCCGCGCCCTGGTTTCGGCGCGGGCACCCGCGCCCCCGCGCCGCTGATCCGGCGCCCGCCCCAAAGGCGGGTGTTGGGCTACCTGGCTAACGCCGCGCGCTGGCCTGCGCGACGTAGTTGTCGAAGCTCAGTTCCGCGACGCGGTGCCAGATGCGCATGTCGTCGCGGTGCTTCGACCAGCTTTCATGGATTTTCGCGAAGTCCGGGTTCTTCGCCACTAATTCCCGCTCGATCTCGAGCGAGGTGCGGAGGCAGGCATCCATCATGTCCCGGGAGAAGGGGCGGAGCTGCGCGCCCTGGGCGACGAGCCGCCGCAGGCTGTCCGGGTTGCGGATGTCGTAGCGCGCGACCATCCAATGCGTCGCTTCCGCGCAGGCTGTGCGGATGGCGGCCTGATAGGACTTTGGCAGCGCGTTCCACTGGTCCAGGTTGACGTAGAAATAGGTGGAGGCCGCGCCCTCCCACCAGGCGGGGTAGTGATAGAAGCGGGCGACGCGGACGAAGCCAAGCTTCTCGTCGTCATAAGGGCCGAGCCATTCGGCGGCGTCGATCGTGCCGCGCTCCAGGGACGGGTAGAGGTCGCCCGCGCCGAGCTGCTGCGGCACGCCGCCGAGCCGCTGTATCACCTGGCCCGCCAGACCGCCGATGCGCATCTTGAGGCCGTTCAGGTCGGAGGCGGGCCCCATCTCCCGGCGGAACCAACCGCCCATCTGCGCGCCGGTGGCGCCCAGCGGCATGCCGTGGACGTTGAATTTGCGATGGACCTCGTTCAGCAGGTCGATCCCGCCGCCCTCATACATCCAGGCGTTCTGCTGGCGGGTGTTCAGGCCAAAGGGCAGGCCGGTGGCGAAGGCAAATGCCTCGTTCTTGCCGGTGTAGAAGAAGCTGGTGGTGTGGCAGCACTCGACGCTGCCGGACTGCACGGCATCCAGCGCCTGCAGCGCCGGCGCGATCTCGCCGGCGGAAAAGACGCGGATCTGGAAGCGGTCGTCGGTCAGTTCGGCGACAGCGCGGGAGAAGACCTCGGCGGCGCCATAGATGGCGTCCAGAGAGCGCGGGTAGGAGGAGGTGAGGCGCCAGCGCAGCACCGGCTGGGCTGTCTGGGCGATGGCGGGGACGGCGAGGGTTGCGGTGCCGGCGGCCAACGTCGCGGCCTGCCCGGCGCGGCCCAGAAGGGTGCGGCGTTCCATGGCATTCTCTCCCGAACTTCGCCCCGTCCGTAGCGCCAACCCGCGCCGCGCGCCAGGGAGAGGCGTGCTTGACCGGGCCGGTGGGGCGGTGTGCCATCAGACCTGACAGCACCGGAGGAAGTGATGCGCGCCTGGGCCGTGGTGGAAACCGGTCAGCCCTTGCAAGCCCTAGACATGCCGACCCCGGAGCCGCAGGGCGCCGAGGTACTGATCGAGGTGACGCATTGCGGCGTCTGCCATTCCGACCTGCATATCTGGGAAGGCGGCTACGACCTCGGCAGCCGCGGGCGGCTCTCCATGCAGGATCGCGGCATGGTGCTGCCGCTGACCATGGGGCACGAGATCACCGGCCGCGTCGCCGCGATGGGCCCTGACGCGACGGGTGTCTCGGTCGGCGAGATGAAGGTGGTCTATCCCTGGATCGGCTGTGGCGCATGCGAGCGCTGCCACTCCGACGAGGACAATATGTGCGCGAACAAGGCGCGCACCCTCGGCATCTACCGGCAGGGCGGCTACGCGACCCATGTGCTGGTGCCCGAGGCCTGCTACCTCGTGCCGTTGGGTGGGATCGATCCGGCGGTGGCCGCGACCTATGCCTGCTCGGGCATCACGGTGCACTCGGCCATCAAAAAGCTCGGCGATATTCCGCCGGATCAGGCCGTGGTGCTCGTGGGCGCGGGCGGGCTAGGGCTGAACGCGATCCATATGCTGAAGGCGCTCGGGCATCGGCGGATCGTGTCGGTGGATGTCTCGGCCGAGAAGCTGGCGGCGGCAACGGCGGCAGGGGCGACGGAGACGGTGCTGGCCGAGGGCGACGTGACAGGGGCCATCATGGCGGCCTGCGGCGGACCGGCGCTCTCGGTGATCGATCTGGTGAATGGCAGCGCCACGGCCCGCTTCGCCTTCGATGCGCTGGGCAAGGGCGGCGTGCTGGTCCAGGTCGGGCTGTTTGGTGGCGAAATCACGGTGCCGCTGCCCATCATGGCGATCCGCGCCCTGACGATGCAGGGATCCTATGTCGGCTCGCCCAAGGACCTCAGGTCCGTCATGGAACTGGCCAGGACGGGCAAGCTGGCCGCCCTGCCGGTCACGACCGAGCCCATGGAACAGGCCAACGCCGTCCTGCAACGCCTGCGGGACGGGAAGGTGACGGGTCGCGTGGTGCTGCGGGCGGAAGCCGCCTGACGCGCAACGCGGCACGCACGACAAAACGCCCGCGGGACCAGCGGTCCCCGGGCGTCTCTCGGAAAGCCTCCGGGCGGGCGCGATCGCGCCCGCCAGGGACTACTTGATCTTCGCCTCGCGGAAGGTGACGTGCTTGCGCGCCACGGGGTCGTACTTCTTCTTCTCCATCTTGCCGGTCGCATTCCGCGTGTTCTTCTTGGTCACGTAGAAGTAGCCGGTGTCGGCGGAGCTGACGAGGCGGATCTGGATGGTGTTGGACTTGGCCATGTTTTGACTCGGGACTCGATTCCACAGGGGCGGAGGCCGGCCGGGGCCGGGTCGCGAAGGGGCCGCAACCTAGCGGCCGGGGCGGTCGCGTCAAGCGTTTTAGCGGGCCAATGATCAGCGGGCCAGGGCGGCCTGGTACAGTTCCGGGCGCTCCAGCACGGCGCGGGCGGCGGCGAGGTCGGCGTCGCGGCCTTCGGCCGGGGGGCAGGCGCCGCGCAGGGCCGCGACCTCGCTGAGGGGCACGGGCGCGCGAGCGGCGCGGGCGCGGGCGAGCGGCACCGCCATGGGGCTGTCGGGCGTGCCCAGCGTGGCCAGGTTGCGGGCGGTTTCTTCGGCTCCCTCACTGGTGCAGAGGGCGGGCAGCACGCCAAGCATCTGCAGGGGCCAGCCGCGCGGGGCGAGGATGCGCGACCAGGAGAGTGCCAGCTCGCCGCCATCGGGAAGGGGCACCAGGATCTGGATGAGGCCCTTGCCCATGGTGGTGCTGCCCACGACGACACCGCGGCCGAGATCGCCGATCGCGGCCGCCACCACCTCGGCGGCCGAAGCGGTGCGGCCATCGACAAGGACGACGAGGGGGCGGCCGGCCGCCAGGTCCGGCCCGCTGGCACCGAATTGGCGGTGCGAATCGGGGTGGCGGCCCTCGGTGGTCGCGATGGTTCCGGCGCCGAGAAAGGAATCGGCCACCCGGATGGCCTGCTGCAGCAGGCCGCCACGGTTGCCGCGCAGGTCCAGCACCACGCCGAGCGGCGCGGCTGCGGCCGATACCTCGCCGAGGGCACG
>DATCMG010000277.1:0-1894 GCA_036563555.1 Roseomonas sp.
CGGGCGCCTCGGGCGGCGCGTTACGCGGGCGCAGGCGGTCCATAACGAAGGCCGCGCGCTCCGGCCGCGCGACGGCATCCAGCAGCGCCGCCCAGGCCGCCGGCGCAATTTCGGGATCCGCATGCACTGCCTGCCAGTAGGCGCGGCCAGCGGCCGTTTCGGCCGGTGTCACGACGGGGCGATGCTGGTGCAGATGGATCTGGTCCGGGAAGATGCGCAGGCGTAGCGCGGAAACCGAGCCCGCCGCGTCGCGGTCGAAGCGCGTCTCAATCCGCACCGGTAGCAGCGCCACGGGATAGCTGGTGGAGAGCGTGCCGATCAGCGTCTCCGCCCTACGATCCATCCCGCCGAGGAGTTCCCCGATTTCGGCGGTCCGGTCGAGGCGGAGGCGCAGGGCATCGGCCCGCTGCGCTCGGAGGTCGCTCGCCGCCTGCTCGCTGGCCGCCGCCACCGCGGCATCGCCCGCGTCACGGGCACGCCGCGCTGCGCGCTCGGCGGCGGCCGCGCGCAGCCCGAGCGCCTCCGCCTCCCGGGCGGCGGCCTCGGCGGCTTGGCGGGCGGTGCGGAAGCTGTCCAGCTCGAGCGGCATGGCGTCCTCCTCAGCCTTGCTTCGAGTGCAGCAGCGTCGCCGAGGGGATCAGCACCCGCACCGGGCGCTGCAGCAGCAGCTCGGCGAGCTCGGCCGCGGCCTGCCCGGCGCCCGGCACGCGCGCGGGGTCGAGATGCGCGCCGGGCTCCGTGCCGGTCTGCGCCCAGTTCAGGTCGTTCACCGCCGTGCGGCCGCGGAAGCCGCGCCGCCGTCCACCGCGAGACATCTCCGGCGCGTCCAGGCCGAAGCGCGGCTCTGTCGCCGGCTCTTGTACCACGAAGCGCCAGTGCGGCTCCGCGCGCAGCTCGTCCTCCCCGATATCGAGGCCAACGACAGTGATGTCGGGCTCGATCCTTAGGCGGAACAGCGTCTGGCGCAGCGTGTCACGGGGTTGCGCCGGGTTCACCTGCTGCAGCTTGCCGTCCTCGCCCGCCATCCAGGCCATCACCTGCGTGCCGGGATAGCGACGCAGCAGATTGCCGCGCAGCACCAGCGCGATGCGTGCCTCGCCCGAGGACAGGCGCTCGGCGAGCGGGCCCTGCGCAGGCCAGGCATGGATCGCGCTGCAGTCGAGCTGCGCCGGGTCGCGCCAGTTCCAGAAGCGGCCGAGCGAGGTTCCGCGGCCATCCGTCGGATAAGTCCGCCAGAGCAACTCCCGGTTCATCTCGTGGTTCGCGCCCACCATGAAGGCAGCGATGAAGCGGTTGTTAGCCTCCAGCGCCGCGACGCCGTCTGGCGGCAGCGTCAGCTCGCGCGGAAGCATCTGGTCTGGCGCGAAGGCGGCGAGCAGATCGGCGAGCGGCGCGCGGAGCTCCGGCGCCGCCTTGATCGGGTCGAGCATTGCGCGCCCTGCGCCGCCGAGCCAGCCCGGGACGTCGATCTGCGCGCGCAGCCTCCGGCCGATGACGCGCGGCGGATGGATCGCGGCGCGGACCTGCTCGGCAAGGCCGGGCAGTCCGTCCGCTACGTCGCGCAGCAGGGCGGTGGGCGCGACGGTCGGTAGGTCAAGGCGCGAGAAGGCCAGTTCCACCCGGCGAACCATCGTCGGGTCGCGCTCCGGCAAGGCGAGCACCGCATCGAAGAGCGGCCTTCTGTCACCTCCGACATCGAAGACGGGGATGTCGCCGTGCTCCTGCGCGCCCTCCCGCCCGCGCAGCAGGATGTCCATGCCCCCGCCACGCGGGATTGTGGTTTCCACCGTGCCGGCACGCCGTCGCGTGGCGTAGCCGATCCGCCTCTCGTCACGGCGCTGCGGTGCGGCGGGCTCGGCGACCCGCAGCCGCAGCACGGGCCGGCCGCCCTCCA
>DATCMG010000280.1:0-6721 GCA_036563555.1 Roseomonas sp.
AGGATTTTCCCCATGGGCCGGCCGCCCAGGCCGCCTGACCCGACCCGCCCGAATACCGGAGCCCGCATGCCCATCGAGATCCCCAGCGACGGCCTGGACCTGCTCGCCATGCAGGATGCCGGCCGGGCGGTGGACGCCGCCGCCGCCCGCATCCGCGCCGAGGCGCTGCGCGGCAGGATGGCCGCGGAGCTGTCCGCCCTCCCCCTCCCCCTTCGCCAAGCGATGGACGCGCTGATCGACGAAATCGGCCGGATCGGGGCCGAGGCCGAGGCGGCGCGGCAGGCGGCAATGGAGACGCGGCGCGAGCGCGGCGAATGGCTGCAGATCGACCCGCTGCGCCACATGCCGGAAGACCGCGGCGCCGCCCCGCCCCCGCCCGCCGCGCATTACGAGATCCATGCCGCCGATCCCGATTTCACCGGCTTCGGCTGGCACTCGCCCGAGGGGCGGGGCCGCGAGAGTTGGCGCTGGAGCGGCATCGCCCCCGCCGCCTCGGTCGTGATCCCCGATCTCGGCCCGGGCACGGTGGCGCTGGAACTGGACCTCGAGCTTCCCTTCCGCGCGCCCTTCGCAGGGAATTCGGTTCTGGTCCTCGCCAATGGCGAGCCGCTCGACCTTTCCCTGGCGCGGCAGGATGGCAGCCGCGCCACGCTCACCGGCCTGTGGGACGGCGCCGAGGCGCCGGGTGCCAATCTCGGCCTGGTTTTCCTCGGCCCCCTGGTCTCGGATCCCACCGGGCGCGACACCCGCAGGCTCGGCGTCGGGATCTGGCGGGTGGCGGCCCGGCGCCTGGACAGCGGATCGCCCTGAGGCGGTCCTTCCAGCGCGTCTCAGGCGCGCACGGCGCGTTCCGGCTTCGCGATCCCGACCTGGAAGTCGGTGGTCAGCTCGTTGAAGCCCCAGAAATTGCGGAGCGAGGTTCGCAGCGCGTTCGGCGCGCGCTTGAAGCGCTGCCCGTCCGAGCGCGTCACCGGCATCACCGGCGAGAGGATGCGGCGCCAGAAATCCGTCTCGCCCCAGGCATCCACGATGCTCAGATGCTGCCCCGGCACCGCCTCTGCCCGCCGGGCGGGAATATCGAAGGGTGACTCGTGCAGGATGTGGGCCTCCTGCCCGAAATACCGCGCCTCCAGCAGCACGGAGGAGCTGACCCCCACGACGCGGCGGATCTCCTCCGAAGCCATAAGCGCGTAGATGTTCTCGTAGGAGATGCGCATGTCCCGCAGCGAGAGGCCCGTGGAGAGCGCGCCGAAATCGCTGTGCGCATAGGGGTGCGGCTTGAAGGTCACCCCGCCACCATCCACCGCCGCGCGCAGGGCGGGGCCGAAATCGGACAGGTCCACCACCCGCCCCCCGCGCACGAGCGAGCGGTCGATCCGCGTCTGCCCGACCACCAGCGCCTCGCCGCCGATCCGCAGGTTCGGCCGGAACTTCAGGGCGGAGGCGGCGAGCAGCCCGGCCGGACCCAGGAAGGCCGACTCCTCCGCATGGTCCGGCAGCACCTGCTCGAACACCGCCGCGTCATTCGTCTGCACGGCGAAAAACACGTCATCAAGGAAACGGACGGGATGGATGCCGAAGTCGATGAAGGGGATCCCCAACAGGCTGAAGATGCGCTTCATCGATTCCGCCAGCTCGAAGCCCACCACAAGGGCATCGCCGAAGGCGCGCTCCATCGTGGCCACGACGCCCTCGGGCACGAAACCCGCATCGAAGATCCGCGCCCAGCCGCGCCAGTTCTTCTCCGCCCCCCACATCTCATAGAGATGCGGCGTATCGATCCCTCGCCCCCAGGTGACGACCTCCACCGGGCAGCGGGAGGCTGCCGCGGCCTGGCCCCGCACCAGCCGGTGGAACCAGAGGATGTTCTCGGTCTGCCCGGGGCGGAAGGCGGTGTCAGCGGGGCGCAGCACGTCTCCGGTGAAGACGATCCGCCGGACGCGGGATCCCGACACGGCTCCGCCCCTAGACCGGGACCGGCTGCGCCGGGGCGGAGGCCAGGAAGCCCAGGAAACCCGCGGCCGCGCGCTCCAGCGCCGGCACGCCATGGTTCAGCTCGGCATGGCGGCGCGCGCGGCGGCCCATCACCTGTCGCAGCCCTTCCTCGCGCAGCAGCAACTCCACCGCCGGCCGTAGGGAATCCCGCCCGACCATGAAGCCCTGCTGCCCCTCGGCGAAACCGCCATACACGGTATCCCGGTAGACGATCACGGGCAGGCCGCAGGCCATCGCCTCCACCACGGCGCGCGGCAGCCCGTCCATGCGGGAGGTATGCACCATGATCCGGGACCGCCGCATCAGCGCGATCACCTCCGACTGCGGCAGCCGCCCGGTCAGGGTCAGGCGCGAAGCATCGGCCACGGCTGCCTTGACTTCCGGCCGCGGCGTCCCCGAACCCACCAGCGCGACGCGCCAGGAATCCGTGAGGGGCACCACCTCTTCCTGGTTCTTCCGTTTTTCGTGCAGCCCGCCGACATTGACGATGTCGTGCAGCGGCTCATCGGGCTTCTTCGCGGGCCGGGTCGCCTGCAGGTCCACGTATTTCGGCATGGTGAAGGCACGCCCGGAGGCGACGAAGCGCGGGAAGTGGCGCGCGAGCTGCTCCTGGTATTCGCCGAAGATGAAATCCGCCGTGTCCAGCAGGGGGTCCGTCACGCTGCCGCCGACGACGAAGCCGATGCGCGGCGCCCCGCCCGGCATGTCCGCCAGCGCCTGGTGCAGCGCGGCGTTCACGCGGTAGCTCAACCCCTTCAGCAGGATCGCGTCGGGCGCGAAAGCCCGCATCGCCTCAACCAGCGCCGCCGAGACCTGCCGGTGCGGGATGTCCCCCGGATTGTCGGAGGGGACGAAGGTTACCGGCACCTCGCCATCCAGGAAGGCTTCCGCCTCGACTGCGCGTCCGGGATGCATGCGGAACAC
Organism: Roseomonas sp.; assembly: GCA_036563555.1. GTDB lineage: Bacteria > Pseudomonadota > Alphaproteobacteria > Acetobacterales > Acetobacteraceae > Roseomonas. The sequence goes on from DATCMG010000280.1 coordinate 2,920, forward strand.
CGCGATCTCCGCTCCCCCGCGTGCGAGGAAGCGCATGAAGTGCATGTCCCGCAGCGCGCCCGCCATCGAGCGGTCCGCATGGCTCATCAGCAGCGCGATCCGCATGCTCAGGCGACAGTCTCCATGGCCATGCCGCGATAACCGCGGACGTTGCGCGCCCGCCACGCATCGGCCGTGCCCACGATGTCGTCGAGCGCGCCGAGCTTCGGCGCCCAGCCGGTCTCCCGCCGCAGCTTTTCGTTGGAGGCGACCAGCACCGCCGGGTCTCCCTCGCGCCGCGGCCCGAGCGTGTGCGGCACCGGCCGCCCGGCGGCCCGCTCCACCGCCGCGATCACCTCCAGCACCGAGGCGCCCGTGCCGCTGCCGACATTGTAGCGGCAGGAGGGGCCGTCCTTCAGGCGGTCGAGCACGCGCAGATGCGCGTCCGCCAGGTCGGTCACATGCACGTAGTCGCGGATCGCGGTGCCGTCCGGCGTGTCGTAATCCGTGCCGAATACGGTCAGCGGCGGGCCGAGGCCGAGCACGGCATTGACGGCATTCGGGATGAGATGCGTCTCGGGGTCGTGGTCCTCGCCCAGCCGCCCGCCAGGGTCGGCCCCGGCCGCGTTGAAGTAGCGCAGCATGCCGGAGCGGAGCCCGTGGATGCGGTCCGCCCATTCCAGCCCGCGCTCCGCCATCAGCTTCGATTCCCCGTATGGGGAGACGGGCGCCTTCACCTCATCCTCCTCGATCGGGATCCGCTGGGGCAGCCCGAACAGCGCGGCCGTCGAGGAGAGGACGAAGCGCATCACCCCGGCCCGCACCGCCGCATCGGCCAGCGAGAGCGTGTTGCCCACATTCTCCGTGATGTAGCGCAGCGGCTCGCGCATGCTCTCGCCCACGAGCGACAGGGCGGCGAAATGGAGGACGCCCTCGAATCGCCAGCCGGCCAGCACCTCCTCCACCTTCCGCCGGTCGGACAGGTCGCCCGTCACCAGTTCAGCGCCGGCGGGCACCGCCCCTCGGTGACCCTGGCGCAGATTGTCGAATACGACCACGTCGTCGCCACGCTCCAGCAGCGCCAGGACCACATGGCTGCCCACATAGCCCGCGCCGCCGGTAACCAAGTATCGTGCCATCCGTCGTCCTCGACCGTGCCTTCACGCCCCCGACGCGGCGCATTCCCAGGCTAGCCCAGGATTGTGCGCTGCCGAAGTGGCGATGCCATGGCAAGCAGCGCGCCGCCAGCGCAAGGGTTGTCCGGATCACTCATCCGTTGGAAAAAGAGGGAATGGCAAGGACCTTGCGGACGCGGCGCCTGCTGGTCCTGTTTCCTGGGGAGCGCTATGGCGGGGCCGAGGCCCACACGCTCCGAATCGTCGAGGCCGCCGCGGCCGTTGGTGTCGAGGTGACCCTCGTGGCCGGCGCGGCCCTTCACCCCTCACTCAACGGCCCTGGCGCCGGCCCTGGGTGGAGCCTGATAAACCTGCCGATCTCATGGCGCCGCGGCCTGCCCGAGACCGCCCGCCGCGCCCAGGCCGAGGCCACCCGCGCGGCCCTTGATGTAGCGCGGCCGGATATGGTGCTGCTCCCGCTCCCCTGGCCCGACCAGGCCGGCGGCGCGATGGAGGCATTGGCCGCATCCGGCACGCCCACCCTCGTCGTGTCCCACCTTGCCCCGCATGGGGAGGAGCCACCCCCGGGCCTGGACGAGGCCGCGCAGGAGGCGGCGCGGGCGATGCGGGCGGATTGGGTGGCCGTCTCGGAACCCACCGCCGCGCGCCTCTCGCGCTTCCTTGGCCTGCCGCCGGGCCGTGTCGCCACCATCGCCAATGGGGTGGACGCCCCGCCACCCATGGACCGCGCCCTGTGGCGCGCCGAGTTCCGCGCGCGGCTTGGGGTGGCGGGCGACACGCCGGTCACGCTTTTCCTGGGCCGCCTGGACGCTGCGAAGGGCGCCGATCGCCTGCCCCTGCTCGCGGAGGCCTTCGCCCGGCGCATGGGCGGCGTGCTCGCGGCCGCCGGGACGGGCAGCCTTGAGGAGGCGCTCCGGCGCGACTGCCCCGAGGGCCATCCGTTGCGCCTTCTCGGCCGCCATCCTCGCCCGGCCGAGTTGCTGGCCGCCGCCGACGCGCTGGTCATGCCTTCCCGGCTCGAGGGCGCGCCCCTCGCCTTCCTTGAAGCCGCCACCCATCACCTGCCCGTCGCAGCGAGCCACGAGGCACTGGAGGCGCTGGGCCCCGGCGCCTCGTCCTTCGCCGCCCTGGCCGATGCGGAGGATCTGGGCCTGATGGCCGATGCCCTTGCGGGCTGCCTCGATCCGGACGGGCCCGCCGCCGCCCGGGCCGCCACCGCCTGGCGCCTGGCCACATCCTGGGACGCCGCCGCGATGGCCGGCTGCTATCTCGCCCGCCTGCGCCGCCTGTCCCTGCCACCGCTTGGCGGTCCGGTGGGCGGATGAGATACTTCGGGCCGGGTTGGGCTTGGGGATGGCAGGGATTACGGGGCATTCGATGCAGGGGCCGGTGATGCCGGACAAGACCGATTTGCCCCCCCAGCTTGCGCCTGAGGTCGCGGTCGTCATCCCCACCTGGCGGCAGCCCTCCCTGCTTGCGGAGGCCGTGGAGTCCGTCCTCTCGCAGGAAGGCCCGCGCCGCATTGCCGCCGTGGTGCTGGATGATGGCTGCCCCATGGCCGAAACGCGGGAGACGGCCCTCCGCCTCGCCCGCGCCCATCCCGGGCGGGTATTCTACCTGCGGCGGGTCAATGGCGGGCTTTCCGCGGCGCGCAATGCCGGGATCGACTTCGCCCTGCACGCCTGGCCCTCTTGCCGCGCCATCTTCCTGCTGGATTCCGATAACCGGCTTGGCCCGCGCCTGATCGAGCGCGCCATGACCCTGCTGGACGAATCCGGCCCCGGGACGGGCTGGGTCTATCCGGACTTCGACTTCTTCGGCATCCCAGAGCACGCCTCGGCCGCGGGCGAGCACTCCCTGTTCCTGCACCTTCTGGAGAATACGAGCGACGCGGGCAGCCTCGTCGCCCGCGCCGTGTTCGAAGCCGGGCTGCGCTTCGACGAAACGATGCGGCATGGCTTCGAGGACTGGGATTTCTGGCTGCGCGCGGCCGCTGCCGGATTCCGCGGCCGGCACCTGCCCATGGCGGGCTTCCGCTATCGCCGCCGCGCCAGCGGAATGCGCCTGGAAGCCGAACGCCGCCGGGCCGCCATCCTGGCCGGGATGCGTGGCCGGCAGCGGGAGTTGCTCGCCCCCCGCCGACTCCTGTCGCTTGAGGCCAGGGAGGTTCCGCGCTTCCTGCTGCACCGCCAGGGCTCTGAAATGGCCGAGCCGGTGGTGGACCCGCTGCGCCCCGCCCTGCCACCACTGCCCCGCGACGCCGCCCGCCGCCTGGTGGTGGAGGCGAGCCGCCACCCGCAGGCGGTTCACGCGCCACCCTTTCTTCTCTTTGCCTCCGGCGCCGCGTTGCATGCGCTGGCCGCCGGAAAGCTGCTGCACAATGCTCTCTGGCAGGCCGAGATCCTGCTTCGCCAGGCGGATGCCGTCGCCGTCACCCTCTCGGCGGATGAGGCGGGCCGCCTGGCCCTCGGACGCGGGGAGGGTGCCATCCCCGACGACGCCGCGCTCCTGCTCTTCCGCACCGAATCCTGGCAGGAGGCCGCCGCGCTCGGCGCCGCCTTCGATTCCACCACGCGCCGTGCCGCGACGCTGCGTCTCACCCTTCCGATGGCCCTGACCGCCGCCCCACCCGGCGTCCTGGCCGACGCCATGGCCGAGTTCAGCGCCCTGGCCGAAGCCTTCGCCAC
>DATCMG010000283.1:0-2501 GCA_036563555.1 Roseomonas sp.
GCCCCGCTGGTGGCCCCCGACCCGCCGGATGGCCTGCTCGTGAACATCGCCGGCACCGCGGGCCTGCATGGCGGCGAGGAGGCCATCATACGGCGGGCCGTGGCGGCTATGGCCCGGCTCGGCCATGCGGCCTCGGCCTCCGTGGCCCGCAGTGCGGTGGCGGCCATGGCCCTGGCGCGCTGCGGCATCCCCGCCCCTGTGCCGGCGGGGGAGGAGGCTGCGGCATTGGCCCCCCTGCCCATCGACGCCCTGCGGCTGGGGGCGGAGGCCATGGCCGGGTTGCGGCGCCTTGGCCTGTACCGGATCGGCGATGTGCTGGCGCAGCCCCGCGCGCCCCTGGCCCGCCGCTTCGGGGCGGGGCTTTCCCTCATGCTGGACCGCGCCACCGGCGCCACCTCGGAGCCCTTCCGCAGCATCCGCCCCGCGCGGGACCGAACCGTCACTCTGGATTTCGAGGAACCCCTGATCACGCGCGCCGCCATCGACATCGCGGCGGAGCAGCTGCTCGCCCGGCTCTGCGCGCGCCTGGCGGAGGAGGGGCAGGGGCTCCGGCGGCTTTGCCTGCGGGCATGTCGGGCCGATGGCGGCGTGCAGGAGCTGGCGATCGGCCTTCGCCTGGCCAGCCGCGACCCACGCCACCTGTCCCGCCTGCTGGCCCCCAGGCTGGAGGAGCTGGCCCCCGGCTTTGGCTTCGACCGCATCGCGCTGCTGGCCGAACGGACGGAGCCCCTGGCCGCCCTCCAGCCCGGCCTGGCCGGGGAGGATGAGCGGGCCGCCCTGGCCGCCCTGCTGAACCGCCTGACCCAGCGCATGCCCGTCTGGCGCCTGCACCCGTGCGCGAGCCACTGGCCCGAGCGGTCGGTGGAGCGCGCCGATCCCCTCTCGGAGGAGCCGGTGCCGGAAGGCTGGGCCGCACGGTCCCGTCCCCTGCTCCTGCTGCGCCAGCCGGAGCGGCTGGAGGCCATGGCGGTGCTGCCCGACGACCCGCCCTTTCGCATCCGCTGGCGTGGCACCTGGGTCCAGGTCCACGCGGCAGAGGGACCGGAACGGCTGGAGCCGGAGTGGTGGCGCGACCGCCCCACGCGACCAAGGCGCGACTACTACCGGCTGGAGCTGGTGGATGGCCGCCGCCTCTGGGTCTGCCATGCCGGGGCGCCGGGTGAGGGGGCGTGGTTCCTGCACGGGCTGCTGCCGTGAGCGGCTTCGCCGAGCTGGGGGCGCAATCGAACTTCTCCTTCCTCGACGGCGCCTCCCACCCGGCCGAGCTGGTCGCCACCGCCGCTGAGCTGGGCCTGGCGGGGATCGGCATCTGCGACACCAACAGCCTCGCCGGCGTGGTGCGCGGCCATGTCGCGGCCAGGAAGCTGGGCATCCCCTTCGCCGTGGGTGCCCGCCTCGAACTGCAGGACGGCAGCCGCTATCTCGCCTGGCCCACGGACCGCGCCTCCCACGGCCGCCTGACCAGCCTCCTCTCCCGCGGCCGCATCGACACGCCCAAGGGCCGCTGCGAGCTGCACCGGCGGGACCTGCTGGCCCAGGCGGAGGGCATGGTCCTCGCGGCCCTGCCGCCCGAGGCGCCGGACGCCGCCTTCGCCGCGCGGCTGCAGGACGATGCCCTGGCCCTGCGGGACCGCCTCGCCTTGCCGCTGCACTGCGCCGCCTGGTGCAGTTTCGGTGTGAATGACCGCGGCCGGCTCGCCCGCCTGGCATGGATGGCCACGGCCGCTGGTGCGCGCCTCCTGGCCATCGGCAACGTCCGCTACCATCGCGCCCACCGGCGGCGTCTTGCCGACGTGCTCTCCGCCATCCGCCTGGGCGTGACCATCGACCATCTGGGCTTCGCCGCCGAGCCGAACGCGGAGCGCTGCCTCAAGCCGCCGGCCGAGGTGGCGCGGCTGTTCTCCTCCCATCCCGAGGCGCTCTCGGCGACGCTCGCGGTCCTGGAGGCCAGCCAGACCTTCTCGCTGGACCAGCTCCGCTACGAGTACCCCGACGAGATCCTGGAGGAGGGCCGCACGCCGCAGCAGACGCTGGAGGCGCGCGTGCAGGCCGCGGCCGCCGAGCGCTGGCCCGAGGGTGTCTCCCCGGACATCGCCGGCCGCCTTCGCCACGAACTGCGCCTCATCGATCAGCTGGGCTACGCGCCCTACTTCCTGACCGTCCACGAGATCGTCCGCTTCGCGCGCAGTGAGGGCATCCTCTGCCAGGGCCGCGGCTCGGCCGCGAACTCCGCGGTCTGCTACGTCCTCGGCGTCACCGCGGTCGATCCCTCCAAGCACGACCTCCTCTTCGAGCGCTTCGTCTCCGCCTCGCGCGGCGAGCCGCCCGACATCGACATCGACTTCGAGCACGAACGCCGCGAGGAGGTGATCCAGCACCTCTACCAGCGCTACGGCCGCGACCGCGCCGCCATCTGCGCCACCGTCATCCGCTACCGCGGCCGCAGCGCCATCCGCGAGGTGGGCAAGGTCATGGGGCTGTCCGAGGACGTGACCGGCCGC
>DATCMG010000285.1:0-3296 GCA_036563555.1 Roseomonas sp.
TCGCATTTCTGCCCTCCGCCCTCGGGCGGCCAGGGCACAAACTGCCATAGCCGATGGGGGATCGTCTCCCCCAGGACCGGCCTCACGCGCTCGGAGCCAGCTCGATCACCGCATCCGCCGCGAAGGCCCCCTGGCCCTCCGGCAGCACCAGCACCGGGTTTACATCGACCGAAGCCAGCCCCGGCCCCGCCGCCACCGCGAAGGCCGAAAGGGCCGAGAGCGCGCGGGCCAGGGCCGGCACGTCCGCGCGGGGCCGCCCGCGCGCCCCATCCAGCAAGGGGAAGCCACGGAGCGAGCGGATCATTGCCTCCGCCTCGCCCACATCCACGGGGCACCGGCGCAGGGCGACATCGCGCAGCACCTCGATGAAGACGCCACCGAGGCCCACCATCGCGACGGGCCCGAAGACCGGATCGCGCGTAATGCCCAGCGCCACCTCCACCGCCCCCCTGATCTGGCGGGCGACGAGCACGCCGGTCACGCGCGCCCCGGGGGCGTTCTCCGCCGCGTTCCACATCAGCCGCTCGTAATGCGCCCGCACCGCCGCCTCATCCGCCACGTCCAGCATGACGCCGCCGACCTCCGACTTATGCAGGATGTCGGGGGAGAGAAGCTTCATCACCACGGGGAAGCCGATGGCGCGGGCGGCCGCGACCGCCTCCTCCATGCTCGCCGCGGTCGCCTCGGGCACGGCCGGGATGCCGGCCGCGGCGAGAAGGCGCTTGGCCCTGGCCTCGTCCGGCGCCGTGGCGGGCAGGGTGACCGCGGGCAGCGCCACCTCCGCGCGCGGCGGCCGGGCAAAAGCGTCGCCGAAACGGCCCTGGGCGGCCAGCGCCACCACGGCGCGGGAGGGATCCTCGAAGACGAGATAGCCGTCGTCCTCGTATTCCTTTACCCGCTCCGGCGGCGCGAGGACGCTCAGGCACCAGAGCCGGTCCGGATGGCCGGCGCGCACCGCATTCAGCTCCGCCCGCAGCTTGGGCGCCAGCGAGGGAGAGGCGCCTACCTGGGTGAAGAAGGCGATGAGGCTGGTATAGCCACCATCCTCCACCATGCCCCGCGCGAAGGCGCCGATGAGCGACATGTCGTTGAAGACCTGGGCCGTGCAATCCACGGGATTGGCGGGGTTGCTGAAGGGAATCAGCGCCCGCAGCCGCGCCTGGGCCTCCTCCGGCATGGGCGGCATGGGCAGCCCCTGCTCCTCCGCGACATCGGAGATCATCACCCCCGCGCCGCCGGAGATGGAGACGACGCCGAGCGTGTTGCCCACGGGATAGATGCGGGGCGTCGCGGCATAAGCGATGTCCAGCAGCTCCTCCGTGTTGCGGGCACGGTGGACGCCGAACTCCTCCAGCACCACGCCCGTCACGGCATCGTCGCCCGCGATGCTGGCGGTGTGGGACCGCGCGGCATGGGCGCCGAGCGCGGAACGGCCGACTTTCATCATCACCACGGGCTTGCGGGCCCGGCGGGCCGCCTCCAGCGCCGCGAGGAAGCGCGGCCCCTCCCGCACACCCTCGGAATAGGCGGCGATGATCTCGACGCCGTCATCCCCGGCCATCCAGCCGATCACGTCGCCCAGCGTCACCTCGGCCTCGTTGCCGGTGGTGATCAGCACCGGGGTCGCGATGCCCCGGTTGCGCGCCGCGCCGAACAGATGCGTGCCATAGGCGCCGGACTGGCTGGCGATGCCGACCCGACCGCGCCCGGCCATGGGCTCCACCGGCCAGCCATTCTCGAAGGAGGAGGTGAAGATCGGGAAATAGCCCAGCGGCGCGTTGAACAGCCCGAGGCAGTTCGGGCCGAGCAGCCGCATGCCATGCCGCCGTGCAATTCCGACCAACCGGTCCTGCGCCAAGCGCCCGGCTTCGTCCACCTCGGCGAAGCCGGCGGTGAAGACGATGGCGGCGGGGCAGCCGCGGCGCCCCAGCGCATCCACCGCCTGTTCGGCCATGGCGCCGGGCACGGCGATGATCGCCGCATCCGGGGTGCCGGGCAGGGAATCCACATCCGGGAAGGCCTGCAGGCCCTGGACCCGGTCCCGCTTCGGGTTCACCGGCCAGAGCGCGCCCTGGAAGCCCCGCCGGATCATGCTGTGGACCGGCCGGCCGCCGATCCGGGTGGCATCGTCCGAGGCGCCGATCACCGCGACGCTGCGCGGCGCCACCATCGGCCGCAGGGAGGCGAAGCCGCCCTCCATGATCGGGCCTGAACCGCCATCCGCCATGCCGCCGCCTCTCATCCGCTGGGCGCAAGGCTGCGCCGGGTCCGCTGGGGCGCAAGGCTGCGCCGGGCGGGGGCGGCGGGCAAGGCCGGGGGCTAGGACTCTCCCTCCCCCTCCTCGTCATCATCCTCGTCATAGGAGACCTCCGCCCCGCCCACCACGGCCAGGCAATCGGCATAGGTGGACAGAATCCAGTCTCGATCGTGCTCGGTCCCGTCCTTCGACGATTCCATGATCAGCCGCAGCAGCGCGAGGGCCACCACCGGCTCGCTCTCGCCCTGAATGTCGATCTTCGGCAAGTCAGACATGGCCAATCCCTTTCCTGTGCCGCTTCAGTGGCTTCTACGCGTGACCCGCCGGGCGGGATGCGCTCTGCGGAACGGATCACGCGGAGTTTGGCCGGATTACTGCAATTCGTTCTCAACTGCATTGCATCACCTGTGCGGCTGCGATAGAGGACCGGCCTCCGACTGACGCCTCGCGACCCCGGCGCCCCCCCGCCGGGCCGCAACGCCCCTGGGGCACGCCAGTCGCGAGAGACCAAGGACGCGCAGAGCCATGCCCCTCGCCCGCCCCTTCCGGCGCCTCCCCATGCTCCTGATGGCGGCGGGCCTTGCCGCCAGCCCCGCTCTGGCCGACCCCGCGCAGGACACCGCCTCCGTGGAGCTGAACCGGCTGGAATCCCGCGCCGAGGGCTGCCGCGTGTGGATGCTGGTGCGCAACCCGGGCGCCGCGCTCGATCCGCTCCGCCTCGATCTCGTGGTCTTCGGCAAGGACCAGGTGGTGAACCGCCGCCTCGCCCTCGATCTCGGCCCGCTGCCCGCCGAGAAGACCATGGCCCGCATCTTCGACCTGGCCGGCACGCCCTGCGACGCGGTCGGCCACATCCTGCTGAACGACGTGCTGGCCTGCGGGCCGGATACCCCCGCCGCCTGCCTCGCGCGCCTTGCCGTCAGCTCACGCGCCCAGGGCGTGGCGCTGGAGAAGTAAGCATGAACCCCGCCGCCGCGCCCGCGCACGACCTCTCCCCCCTCGGCCTGTTCCTCCAGGCCGATCCGATCGTGAAGGGGGT
>DATCMG010000599.1:0-3287 GCA_036563555.1 Roseomonas sp.
CATCCCCGCCATCCTCTGGTCCGACCCGCGCGTGCCCGACCGCACCGCCGCAAGGCAGGGGCGCGGCCCCGACCCCCTGCCCGCCCTGATCCGCGGCATACGCGGCCTGGAGGCAGCAGGCTGCGGCGCCATCGCCATTCCCTGCAACACCGCCCATGGCTGGATCGACGGGATGCGCGCCGCGACCCGCCTGCCCATCCTGCACATCGTGGAGGCCGCGGGGCAGGATCTGCGCCGCCAGGGCGTTGCCCCTGGCGCCATCGGGGTGATGGGCACGGCGGCGACCCTCGCAATGGGCCTCTACCAGGACGGGCTGCGCGCCGATGGTTGGGATGTGTCGGTACCGACCGAGGAGGAGATGGCCCGATGGGTCACTCCCGGGATTGCGTTGGTGAAGGCGAACCGCGTGGCTGAATCCCACGCACCCCTGGCCGAGGCCGCGCGGGCCCTTGCCGCGCGTGGCGCCCGCGCGGTGGTTCTGGGCTGCACCGAGATCCCCCTGGGCATCGCCGCCGGCCCCGCCCTGCCTTTTCCGGTGATCGACACGATCGAGGCCCTGGCCCTGGCCTCGATCCGGTGGGCCCGCACGGAGCAGGCCCGCTCGGCCGCCTGACGCGCCGTGGCCACGCTCCCCAACGACGCCACCACGATCGCGGGGTGGCGATCGGCGGGAGCGCCGGCGCGACACGCATCCCGCGCTACCCTATCTTCTGCCGGAGCGTGAGCGCCCAAGGCCGAGGCGACCGATGGCGCTATCCACGCTTCCATGAGCACGAGCCACAGCATGGCCGTTGCATCCCCGGAAGGCCGCGTCAGACCGGCGGCAGCATGACGATGCCGTGCCGCAGCCCCGCCGCGACGATGCGCTGAAAATCGGGCCGCTCGACGGGCAGCATGGCCCAGTGGGCGACCGGAGCCCCGGCTTCCAGGAAGAAGCCCTCATGCGCGTGACCCGGCATGTTGATGCCGAGCATGCGGCTGACCCGGCTGCCCACCTGGCGGAAGCCATGCGGCACGTTGCCCGGAACCTGGACGAAGTCGCCCTCGCCGCGCCGCAGCGTTTCACGACCGATGGTGAACTCCACCTCGCCCTCAAGGACGAGGAAGGATTCCGAATCCTCGTGCCGGTGCAGCGGTACGCTGGAACCGAGATTCATCGCGACCTCCACCAGCGAGAAAGCGCCGCCCGTCTCGCGGGTCGTCGCCTTGAAGGTGATCAGCATGCCCAGCAGGTGGACCATGCGGCCGGATTCCGCGCCCGTGGGGGCCAGGTTGGGCCGGGCGGCCCGCATCAGGGTCTCGATGGCGGCGCTCATACGCATCTCCTCTCGGCCGCGCTTCGCGTGGCCTGGATGGTGGCGCCATGTGCACGGAACGCGTCGGGCGCCTGGAACAGGGGCGTTCTAGGCTGCGCCCTGCTCTGCCCGCCCCATCCGTATGGAGGGGGCCGCATGTTTTTCCGGCCGGATGGCAAGGCTGGATCATTCTGCTCCCGAGCTGGCGCTTGACCTGTCTATTTTATCCAATCTACGTTCCAACCGCCGCGCAGGAGTGAACCCCATGGCGAAAAAGATTGGCTGGCAGGGCGTGTTTCCCGCCGTCACCACCCAGTTCCGCGAGGATTTCAGCCTCGACCTCCAGGCCACCCACAAGGTGATCGAGAACCTCGTGCGCGATGGCGTCTCGGGCCTCATCGTCTGCGGCACGGTGGGCGAGAACACGGCGCTTTCGTTGGCCGAGAAGATCCAGGTGATGGAGGCGGCGAAGGATGCCGCCCGTGGCCGCGTGCCCGTCATCGCCGGCATCGCCGAATTCACCACCGCCTTTGCCTGTGGCACGGCGCGTGAAGCCGCGAGAATCGGCGTGGACGGCGTGATGGTGATGCCCGCCCTCGTCTATTCCGCGAAGCCGCATGAGACGGCAGCCCATTTCCGCGGCGTGGCGACCGCCACGGACCTACCGGTTATGGTCTATAACAACCCGCCCATCTACAAGAACGACGTGACGCCCGACATCCTGGCCATGCTCGCCGATGTCGAGACGATCGTGTGCTTCAAGGAATCCTCGGGCGACACGCGACGCTTCATCGACCTGCGCAACCTCGTCGGCGACCGCTTCACGCTGTTTGCAGGCCTGGACGACGTGGTGGTGGAAAGCGTGCTGATGGGCGCCGAGGGCTGGGTTTCCGGCATGTCCAACGCCTTCCCGGTCGAGGGCGAGACGCTCTTCCGCCTGGCGCGCGCCGGCCGCATGGCCGAGCTGATGCCGATCTATGAGTGGTTCATGCCGCTGCTGCATCTCGATGCGCGACCGGACCTCGTGCAGTGCATCAAGCTCTGCGAGGCGATCATGGGGCGTGGCTCCGCGATCACCCGCCCGCCCCGCCTCGCGCTGCCGGAGAAGGAGCGCGCGGAGGTGGAAGCCATGATGAAAGCCGCACTCGCCAGGCGCCCCACCCTGCCCGATGTGGGGCTGAAGCTCGCCGCCTGAGGCACGGCAGCATACAGGACGAACAGCGCAGAAGCGGCCCCGCACGAATGGGGCCGCCCGCATGGGAGGCGCCATCCGGCGCACGGCATCACCTGAGCCCGAGGATTGACCGATGAGCCTGACACGCCGCCACCTTCTCGCCGGAGGCGCCACGATCGCGGCCACCGGCATGCCCTATATCGGCCCCGCCCGCGCGCAACCCGCCGCGCCGCTGCGCTTCATCCCCTCGACGCCGCTGCCCTCGCTCGATCCGATCGTGGCCACCAGCTACGTCATTCGCAACCATGGCTACCTCATCTACGACACACTCTTCGCGACGGATGAGAATTTCCAGATCAAGCCCCAGATGGTCAGCCACTGGGAGAGCGCGCCGGATGGGCTGAAATGGACCTTCCAGCTTCGTGACGGGCTGATGTTCCATGATAACCAACCCGTGCGCGCGCAGGACTGCATCGCCTCCATCCGCCGCTGGTCCGCGCGCGACGCCTTCGGCCAGACCTTCGCCACCTTCGTCGATGGCTATGACGCGGTGGATGCCCGCACCTTCGCGATCCGCCTGAAGAAGCCCTTCCCGCAGATCACCGCGGCCCTCGGCAAGCTCTCCTCCAACGTGCCCTTCATCATGCCAGAGCGCGTGGCGATGACGGACCCCGCGCGCAACATCACGGAAGCCATCGGCTCAGGCCCCTGGCGCTTCCAGACGACACAATGGATTCCCGGCCAGAACGCGATCTATGGGCGCTTCGCCGGCTACAAGCCGCGCGAGGAAGCACCCTCATGGGCCGCCGGCGGCAAGG
>DATCMG010000293.1:0-10025 GCA_036563555.1 Roseomonas sp.
GGCACGCCTGCGCCCGACCGATGTGGAACGCGTGCTGGGTGACCCCACCCGCGCCCGCGCGGCCCTCGGCTGGGCGCCTCTCATTCCCTGGGACGAGACGCTGGCGAGCGTGCTGGCCGATTGGCGCATGCGGGTCGCGGCGGAGAAGCGGGAGGGCTGAGGCCCGATGAGCGCCTCAGTCCGGCTCGGCCAGCATCTCCCCGATGATCTGATCGGGCGGGCCATCGGCCACGATCCGCCCGGAATCCAGGCGGATGGCCCGCGTGCACCAGCGGCGCACGATGTCCATGTCGTGGGACGCGATCACCAGGATGTCGGCGCCCGAGACGAGCTGCGCGAGGCGGGCCTCCGCCTTGCCCATGAAGGCGGCATCGCCGGCCATGAACCACTCGTCCATCAGAAGGATCTGTGGCTGCATGGCGGTGGCGATGGCGATGGCCAGGCGGATGGACATGCCGGCGGAGTAGCCCTTGATCGGCACGTCCGTGAACTCGCCGAGGCCGGCGAACTCCGCCACCTCCTCCTCCGGCACCGCCTGATCTGCCGGGCCGAGGCTCCGGTACAGGGCGCGCAGGCGCACGTTCTCCCGCCCCGTGCTGTCCTGGTCCATGCCGGCCGCGGGATCGATCATCGAGCCGAGGGAGCCCTCGATCCGCAGCCGGCCTCCCACGGGCTCGTAGATGCCGGCCAGCGATCGCAGCAGCGTCGTCTTGCCCGCGCCGTTGCGGCCGATCAGCGCCACGCGCTCCCTGGACTCGATGCGGAAGTTGAGGTCGCGGAGCGCGCAGACGACTACGCGGTTCGCCTCGTCCGTCCGGACCCGCGCGGCGGTGCGGGCCAGCAGGCGCTTCTTCAGGCTGCGCGCGGCGAGGTGGTAGAGCGGGAACCCGACCCGCAGCGCTTCGGCTTCGAGCAGGGCCAACGGATCAGACCCAGAAAGCCCCGCGGCTACGGATGCGGAGAAAGCTGGTGATGGCTGCTTCGGAGTAACAAGAGGGCAGCGGAACAGGCATGTCGGTCACTCTTCCTCGTTCGACTGGGTTCGGCTCTTTGCTGGTCATCTGTCGATCACGGAACGCCTTCTCGGCATTCAGCCGAAACTCCAATGTCAAAAAGTATGCGCTCGCCGTCCTCATAGACCACGCATTCCCTCGGAAGGGACAAAGCTAAGCTCGAGCGCACGTGAGTGAACTCAGCTGGAGTGAGTGGTGCTCGTTCAAGGAGCACAGCGTCAAAGCCCACCTTGCGTGCTCGGCCCGCAAGAGTTTGTGCGTTCACTTCAGATTGAAGAAAAGACTTCATTCTCCCGAAATCAGGATTAGCTTCGGAAGCTCCATAGCTCCATCGCGTGCCTGATCCGCGGCGGTCGAGGATAAATGGATAATGAAGTATGTACGGATCGAAGCCGTTGATCGGTGGCGCTTCAGGCCATGGCATCAGCGGCAGCTGAAGTACCGATCTGATACCGACTGCATCTTTGCGCTCCAGCATTGCCCGAATGTTCGCGACAAGAGCCTGCTTGTCAGCGCTCGCGATACTCGACTCTTGTTTGCGGGACAGTGAGAGTGAGGCAGGAATTGCAGAGCACAACAACCCTATTAAAACGGACGCCGCAATCAGCTTCGTAGAGACGCGTCGTCGAGAGAATAGAGCGTCGACCGAGGTGCAAATTATAACGATAGAGAAAAACGTGAGAAACGGCATTATGCGAGCTTGCGCCCGAATAGCCGGAGAAAAAAGCTCATTGAATAGGAAGCCAAGATTGCCCCTTGTCGCGAAAATGATACCGACGCAGATCATTGCCGCTGCGGCAAATACTGTCCTGACCCGTCGATCTCTCGCCGCCAAGCTCCCAATGCACAAGACGATCAAAGGTGAAACCAGGATGGTGAGGGTCAGGATCACACCAGGCCATTCATGAGCGCCCTCACCCACAAATAGCTTGGCCCGCAGTCCAGTATAATCTGCGATGAGGCGCCGAGCTGCTGGAATCCAGTCGAATACATAGATTGCGTCGGCCAGGGAAAGGCCGTGGTACGCTTGGTCTGCCGCCGATCGGCTCGGCGCTGTCGCCAGCGCACTCCCTATGTTTGGCCCTAGAGCTCCGATGAGCAGCATCGCAAGCACCGCGGCAATGAAAAGAACGCACAAGAACAGAGGGCGCGCACTTTTGCTCTGTGCCGAGTAGGAGAGCACTGCACAACCAATGAACATAGCTGAAAAAAACGCATAGTACAGGCCACAAGTCGCTATAAGCAAAGCTGCCATGAAGCAGCGCTTCGAAAAGACTAAATTCTGAAACTCTTTGCCGTCGACACACCTGGCTATTAGGAGTGCAGCTGTTACTCCCACGGGCGCAGAGATGTAAATCGCCAGAAAGTCGTGATTCAGTGCTCTTATGAAGAAATAGGGAGTTATGACCATGGCTATAGCGCCCACTGCTGCCGGAATTTTCGACACGTCGAGTAGTCGAAGGCAGATAAAAGATAGAGCTGCTATAGCGCCGATGCCAAAGACATAAAAAAACTTGATTATTGCAAAAACACCAACGCCCGTCCGAGCCAGGGCCATCAAGACGAGGCGAAACAATGGCTCAAAACTCGGGAAGTAGACGGTGCTGTAGCCCAGAGGAAAACCGGCAATATCGCTTCGCCAGAATCCCTCACCCTCCATCATCATCCTTGCATTAAAGAGGATGTAAGAATGGTCTGCGAGCAACTCCAAGGGGTAACTGGACCAGATCCGGTGTGCTCCCTGAGAAATTAAGCAAGCAGTGACTACAGCAAAGCAGAGCGCCGTGTCTGTTATCAATCTTTCGATATTGTTCTGCGGACGCTCTGACATCAAAGGCTCCCGTGTCGACGCAAACACATGCTTGCACTCGATTGGCTAAGCGGTAGCATCGGTCAAAATTCAACCTCAGGAGGGCCGGAGAACTGACCAAGGCCAGCCCTATTAAATCCTGAGTCAAGTGATGCTTGTGAGTAGGAAGTAGATGCCGAGGGTGAATTAGGTAATCGGACGAGGGCGAGTAGCGGCAGCATGCTAACCTTTCAGCTTCGCCAAGAAGCCCTCGACACGGCTGTAGCTTTCGTTGGTTCAAGGCGAGCAGGCGACGAGCGTTTCGTGGCCGAGCGAGTAGTGCCCGTCAAGCTCGCTGACTTCGTGTTGGTATCTATCGTGTCGTATTCTGAGGATTTTGCAGGCAACGGTGCTGGCAGTGGGCTTGGCCCCGCTGCTTCGCATGGACAGAGCTAGTGTAGTGCGTCCGGATGTTGAGACAGCCTACTGCGCTGTTCAGGCGGCCAAGGGTAGGTTGGCCGGTGGGCATTGGGCAAGGCGGCGTTGCTCGGCGCGGATCTGGTTCGGAGTGCGGTAGCCGTGCCGGGCGACGAGCCAGGTGGCGTTGTAGTGGGCGACGAAGTCCTGCAGCCCGCGGCGCAGCTCTTCGATGGTGTCGAAGGTGTGCACCCAGAGGAAGTTCTCCTTGAGGGTGCGGATGAAGCGCTCGGCGACGCCGTTGCCCTCGGGCTGGCGGACGAAGGAGGGCGAGCTCTCGATGCCAAGGAAGGCGACCTCGTGCTGGAAGTCGCCTGACATATAGTTCGAGCCGTGGTCGTGCCGGAGGGCGAGACCCTTGGCCGCGTCCTTCTCGATGCGGCCGAAATTGCGCAGGACGCCCTGGCGCACCGGCTCGAGCGCCTCGAAGCGGTTGCCGGAGCGGGCGGCATGGTTGCCGACGCACTCGCCGGAGCAGTGGTCGACGGCGACAAACACCCGGGCCCGGCCTTCTCTGACGGTCACGGTCTCGGTCACGTCGGTGCCCCACATCACGTCCACCACGTTGGTGGTGATGGTGCCGTCATGGGCGCGCTGCCCGGGACGGCCGACCCGGTGCGGCGTGAGCAGGCCGTGCTGGCCCATCAGGCACCGGACCCGCCGGGCCGAGGTGCGGATGCCGGCATGACGCAGGCGGGCCCAGATCTTCCGGTAGCCCTCGCCATGCAGGCGCGAGCCGAGGATCTGGGCGCGAATGTGCCCGAGCAACGCGGCATTGGAGCAGGCACCGACCGGGCCCCGGCGTGGCGGACCGGCCGGGGCCGCGGGGTCGGGCGCCGCGCGATGGCGGTAAACTGTGGCGCGGGAGAGGTGCCAGACCCGGGCGACCCTGGCCAGGCCGTAGGCGTGGCTCGTGGCCGGAGAGAGGGCCCGGCTCACCGCCTCGACCTCCGGCGGCCCAAAGGGCGGCCGCCCTCCAGGGCCGCAATCTTCTGCTCCAGCAGTTCGTTGGCCATGGTGACCTCGCCGAGCTTGGCCTTGAGGCGGAGCAACTCCTCATCGCGGCTGTCGCGCTCGCGCTCCTTCATCGCCCCCTCTGCCGCGACCAGGGCGCGGTCGCGCCACTCGCTTAGGCGAGCAACGGTGACGTTGAGCTCCCGGGCCACGGTCTCCTGCGGCTCACCGCGCAGCAGGCGGGTGACGGCGGCCAGCTTGCGCCGGGCGGAGTTGCGGCGCTCCGGCACGGCACCGCCCGTGGGGGCGCCAGCATCAGCGTTCTGGGCGCCCGCCGGCGCCCCCACGGGCTTGTCGCTGTGGTTCTGGTCCATCGGTCTGACCTCCGGTTGCGGTGACCTCTACCGCAGTCGGCTGTCTCATCGAACCGTGCCGCACCCCACATGGACAGAGCTAGTCCACGAACAAATGGTGGCGCGCTGGACGGAGCCGACGGCCTGAGGTGGTCCCCATCCGCCGGACAGTTTGGCGGCTGGGGACCACCTCAGGGATAGACAGATCAGGCCAGCGACATAGCCTTGGCCACGCCGATAATCGGCACCGCTGAAGCTCGGGCTTGAGGCGCGCGATTAGCCGAAGGTTCGATTGCCTCAGGAACAGCACCACCAACTCTGGGCAGGGGCGCGCGGGAAAGTTGGCGTGATTACAACGCACTAAACCTTGTAGACTAAATCGCCCAAGTCCCAAGCTTCGGAGACGAATGGCTCTCCGGAGAGAGAAAGGGTCGCTCATTCCGGCTTCGAAGTATCAAGGTCTGCACGCAAAAGCCACCGGCACATGGCCGAAACCTCGGTCATGAACTCGGCAGAGAAAAGTTGTTCTGAGAAAGATTGGAGCAGCGGAAGGGATTCGAACCGTTGCCCCCAAGGGACGGCTAAATGGAGGTTGAGGGCTCCATTTTGCGCCAGTTCCAGTCAGGCGACCAGGGGCTGACGAGCCTGGCACGCATCCGCAGCTGCCGGCTCGGTGCCTGCAACGTAATGGGCGCAGCATCACTCAGGCGGCAGGCCTGAGGATCGGAAACCGGCCGAGGTCGACCTACTGGCGGCGCACCATCTTAAGTAGCAAATCGAGCGGCCCCGCGAGGCCGGCGATGGTCGGATGCGGGGTTGCGTCGCTGGGATAGCTGTCGCTGGCCAGAGCCCTCCCCTTTCCGCGCGTGCCTCCCGTCACCGGTCGAGCAGCCACGCCGGGCTGCCCTGGATCATCCTGCTCCGGCTGCGGTCACCCTGAGTGGTGGTGCCCCAGCGGATCATGGCCGGCGGAACTGCGGACCCTGCTTTGATTCGTGCGGTGGCGTCACGCCCTTCCCTGCGCTGGCCAGCCCGGGCCGGGCCGGGCCGGGCCGGGCCGGGAGAAATCTGTGTTTGCTGGCGCACAAGATTTGAACGGGTCCTATGGCTCGAGCAGTGCCGGCTGGACAGAGGAATCGCGCTGAATCAGACTCTTGCGGTGCCTGCCCAGTCCTGCGTCCCATCATGATCCACCGCCTCCTCCGCTCGCACCAGCAACGCCTGGCCGGGGTGGTCGAGGCCATCGCCATGGGCGAGGCCGAGAGGTGGAGCTGGACGCCCCCGGCTGTGCGGTGGTCGGCTACTCGCGGGCCCAGGCCCTGGCCGAGCGGGCGGTGCTGCCCGTGACCTTCGGTGCGCTCGATGGCGAGGCGAGCTGGCGGGACGAGGACGGCCAGGAGCTTGGTCCCCACCGCCTCGCCGGCCGCTAACCCCGACGAGACCACCCGCCCCGCTCTCTTCACCGCGCTCCGGACCGGCTTCGCCGAGGCGCTCCTGCGAGAGGCTTCCTCGCCATCCGCAAGCTCCGAGCCGCTCGCCGCAGCCAGCGCGGGCTCCTGCCCGGGGAGCCGGCGCGGGACCTGGGCAAGCTCCTGGTGGTGGCGCCCGACCAGGTCACCGCCCGCCACTACCTCAATGTCGTCCGGCGCTGGATCCCGCCCTCCCAGGCCGGGACGGTGGCCCAGCTCGCGACCTCCGACGCACCTCGGGCCCATGAGCTGCTGGCCGCCTTCCGGCTGCGGCCGGAGCCCTCCGTGCTGGTCACGGTCGCCATGGCCTATGAGGGGTTGGGGCCTCTGGCGGAGGTGCGGTCCTTCCGACAGCTGCGCTAGGTCGACACGCTCCGTGCCCTCCTCTCGCGCGACGATGGCCCGGTCGGGCCTGCCCGCGCCCTGGCACTGGACTGGCTGGGCACGCTCGAGCGGATCCCCGACCTCGCCCGGGTGCGGGAGGCGGTCACCGCAGCACCTGACGTGCCGCTGCTCCGGGCGGCACTGCGCCGCCATCTGGCCGGGCCGCTGCGACAGGCGACGCGGCGGGCGGGCAGTCAGGCGGCGCTGGAGGGTGGGGTCGTGGTGGCGATCAACCCCTCGCCGGCGCTGGACGGGGTGCTGGCGGGTCTGCGCGGCCTCTCCCTGCTGCGGCAGGTGGCGGCGATCCACGGCATGCGGCCGGGCGGGGCGGTGACGCTGGCCCTGCTGCGCCGGCTGGCCTGGACCGCGGCGGGCACATCAGGGCTCGACCTGCTCGGCCGATCCTTCGCGGACAGCGCGCTCTCCCACCTGCCGGTGATCAGGCAACTCGCCGCCGCCCTGCCGGGCTCGGGCCTCACCGCGCTCCGCCTACGCCGCCTCGGCGATGTCACCGTGCAGGTCTGCTCGCCAATCGAGGCGCCGCAGTGAGGTTGCTGGCGCCGCCCTGAAGGGTGGATCTGATCGGCATAATCGTGGGCGCGCTGCGGAATCGGAGGCAGGCACGCGGGGTGCCGGAGCCTACCGCTCGCTTTCTCCTCTCGCTCCTGAAGCGAGGCCTGACAGCTCTGCCAAGCTTGCCGCAAGCCCGATCCATGCATCGAGGTGTGGGCGTGTCAGAGACCCTCCAGGAGGCTGATCTTAAGCTCCCGAAACGCGCGCCGGAAGCGCGACGTCCGCTCTTCTTCGAGCATGACCTCCAACGCATGCCCGAGTTCCCGCAAGCGTGCGTCGCCAAGCCGCTGTGCCTCGATGAACATCGACCGCTCCTCTGAGCCGGCATGGTGGTCGACGGCGGCGTGCAGGGCCCGGAGGTGTTCCTCGAACTCCGCGCTGGCCAGATCAAGCTTGAGCGTCATCGCCAGCAGGTCGGCCAGTTGGCCGTGCTCGGCGTGGGCTACCTCGACATCCTCGCTGACGGGCTGCACCGCAGGGTAGAAGATCTTGTCCTCGACAAGTTCGTGGATTTCTAGCTCCGAGGCGAGCATGCGCATCAGCTCGCGGCGCCTTGGATCGTTGCCGGGCGTCGCCTCGGTCCGCTCGAACAGCCGACGTAGGAGCTGGTGGTGTTCGAACAGCACCTCGTCCGCCTTCCTGCCGGTCGGGGTATCGCCATCGGCAGCCGGGCGTTCCCGAAGCGCCGCCCGAGTCAGGGTTTCGGCCGTGACGACGTTGTCGCCAGGCTCCTGCTCCCGCCTGATCTCGACCATGCCATCGCGGAGGCGGACCGCGTAGCGCGGCTGCGGACAGGTGGACGGGCCGCTTGTCGGCTGTCCGGTTTCGAGATCGTAGCGCGACCCGTGCCAGGGGCAGACCAGCGTGCCGCCCAGGATCCAGCCCTGGTCAAGCGGTCCATCCTGATGTGAACACCGCGCCCCCATCGCGTGGACCCGGTCACCCTGCCTGACCAGGACGACGCCGATTTTCTGGCGCGCGTTCTCGTCCCAGACATCGACGCGTCGGGGCTTCTTATCGGCCAGTTCGGCCAGCGGCAAAACGGCCTGGAACTCGCGGGGCTCAGGGCTGCGGTCCGCGTGATCGACGCCAGCCCGGCGGCGATAGACAAGGTGGCCCCCCAGGTACCCGCCGGCGAACATGCAGACCCAGGCCGCAGCACTCGTCAGCCGGCCTTCCCTGAGGCGGCCCTGGCTCCTGCAGGAGATCGAGACCAGGTTCAGTGCGAGCGCCATGCTGTTCGCCGCCGCGTGGACCAGCCCCAGGCGGCGGTCGCGGCCGTCCGTGTGCTGCCAGTCCGCCAAGCCGGCGGCTGCGGCGGCGACAGCACCCGCCGTGCCCGCCTTCAGTGCAAGATCGGCAGCTGGCGCCGCACTCCGCTCTCGGAGTATGCCAAGGGCTCCCAGGAGGTCGAGGCCGAGAGCGAGGGTCCAGGTTCCGATCGGGATGGTGACGAGCATCGGGTGCAACGGATGTCCGAACCATGCGCCGTGCAGGCCATTTGCCAGATTCTTACTCGGACGGCCGGCAATCTGCCCCGAGCGGGCCAATGCTTTGCCGATCAGGTATCCGGGGTTATCGAGGCTCCTTGCGGCCTCGATCCGGCCGATGACGGCATCGGCGCCACTCCTCGTAGAGCGCTTCATAATGCCCCCTCAGTTGGAGTTGTGGAAAGCGTCACCACGCCCGGAGTTTCGTGGCCATGTAACTCAGGTGCACGGATCCGCCTCCCTGCGGTCAGGAGTAGGATGGTGCGCAGTTATATTCGGCGCTGGCCAGGGTTGCCGCCGGCGGCAAGGGCCAGCCGTGGGTGGATCGGGCCCAGCGCCCAGGCGGGGGGCATAAGAGTCGCGCCAGGACGGATGAGCGCTGCCGGCACCTTGTCGATCCGGCAACCGTTCAGGTCCGTTACCTCGGAGCACCACCCATCAATCTCGATCGTCTATCCAACCTTGGGCAGGTGCTTCATTCCCTCTAGCAGGAACCCGCCAACGATGGTGCCGATCCAGCGTATCTGTGGTGTCGGCCACCACGGGCGCGGGCCGCGTCGTGGGGCGCGCATCGAGCGGCTCTCCTTGCAGCATGGCGGCCAGCATCACCGGCGCGTGAAGCGGCTGGTGATGCCTGGGCTCCGCTTTGCTGGCCGGTTACGAGGTGATGGTGATGGTCAGAAAGAGATAAATCCGAAACGTCGGCGGAAGCGAGATGCAAGCGCAAGCCGCCCTTGTTTCCGACATCTTCGAGGCGGCAGCCTGATCCGTCTCATGGCAGGGCTGTTCGCGGTTCCGGGTAATCTTTGTAGCAGAACCTTATGCGGAGAACTTGAAGCGAACTGAGCGATTCCGCTACCTGCGACTTCCTGGCAGGCGCCGGCATGTTCATGCGGGTCTTCCGCCGCCGCTTCCAATGGATGGCCGAACGAATATGACATCCCACCTCCCCATCCTGATCGCCGGGGGCGGCATCGGCGGTTTAGTGGCCGCTCTTGGCCTGCTGCGGCGTGGCGTTGACGTGGAGGTCTACGAGCAAGCCCCTGCGCTCCGTGAGGTGGGTGCTGGCGTCCAGGTCAGTGCCAATGGCTCGCGAGCCCTTGCCCTGCTTGGTGTCGGAGAAGCCATCGCCGAGCGGTCTTGCGAAGCGGCGGGCAAGGAAATCCGTCTCTGGAGCACCGGCCAAACCTGGCCTCTTTTCGACCTCTGCGCAGAATCCGTGGCCCGTTACGGCTATCCCTACTTCACGGTCTACCGCCCCGACCTGCTGGATGTCCTGGTCGAGACAGTGGAACGCGAGAAGCCAGGCTGCATCCATCTCGGAGCCAAGGTGGCCGGCTTCAGCCAGATCGGCGGACGGGTGATGCTACGCCTCACTGACGACAGGGAGGTGGAAGGTCGGGCACTCGTCGGGGCGGACGGCATCCACTCCGCGACGCGCGCTGCGCTGTTCGGCCCGGGCACGGCCAGCTTCACCGGGCTCATCGCCTGGCGTGGTCTGATCCTGATGGAGCGCCTGCCTT
>DATCMG010000295.1:0-2159 GCA_036563555.1 Roseomonas sp.
GGCACGCCTGCGCCCGACCGATGTGGAACGCGTGCTGGGTGACCCCACCCGCGCCCGCGCGGCCCTCGGCTGGGCGCCTCTCATTCCCTGGGACGAGACGCTGGCGAGCGTGCTGGCCGATTGGCGCATGCGGGTCGCGGCAGGCGATTAGAATCCATCGCGTCTGGCCGGGCTGGAAGACGGTTCAGGCGATGCGCCGCCCGGTCAGCCCGGCATCAGCCCGAGATGCCCGGCCAGCACCTCCGCCGAGCGCCTCCAGGGTACCGGCCGGAACCCGTCCCTGATCGCCGCCTCGCGTTCGGTGATCAGGGAATCATCGGTGCAGGCGCGGCGGATCGTCTCCGTCGCGGCGGTGATGTTCTCGGGATCGATGTAGATGCAGAAGGATCCGCCCGCCTCGGGCAGCGAGGTCCGGTCGGAGGCGATGCAGAGCTTCCCGAAGGACAGGCTCTCCGTCACCGGCAGGCCCCAGCCCTCATAGAGGGAGGGAAAGAGGGTGAAGCGGCAGCCCTTGTAGAGCGCGACCAGCTCGGAATCATTCGGGTCCGGGACCACCACCAGCTTGCCCCCGAGATGCCCGCAGTTCTCGATCTGCTGCATCAGGTCCTGGACCAGCCAGCCGATCCGGCCGGCGAAGACCAGGGTCGGTACCTGCTCCGGCGGCATCTCTTCCACCATCCGCCGCCAGGTGCGGAAGGCGAGAAGGTGGTTTTTCCGGGCCTCGATCGTGGAGACGATCAGAACATAACTGCCTGGGCTCAACCCCGCCGGCAGCGTGACGGCGGCCTTCACGGGCGGGCCGGAGAAGCCGGTGCCGATGGGCAGGGTGCGGACCGGCCGGTCCAGCCGCACCCCCTCCCGTGCCGCCCATCGCTCCACGTCCCGCGCCGTGGCTTCGGAGATGGCGAGGATGTGGTCCGCTTGCGGCGCGAAGCCGGTGAACCAGCGGGAGAAGACCCGAACCAGCCCAGCATCGCACCATTCCGGGCGCAGCAGCGGGATCAGGTCATAGACCAGCAGGGCCGTCTCCATGGAGACCCCTGCCGTGGCCCGGGTGACGAACCCGGCATAATCCTGGTGGAACCAGGGCGAGCCGAGCACGCCCAATACATCCCCGGGCTCGGCAAGCCGCCGGATGTCCTCGCCCGGCGCGACCTGTCCGCCGGCATCCTGGGAGGCTGGACCGCGGAGCAGGGAAGGGGTGGCGCGCAATGCCCGGCCGCCATGGCCGAGCGCTGCCCGTTGCGCGGCAAGCGCCGCTCTCTGCGCCGCGACGGCCTGCATCAACGGGTCGCGCATGGCGAGCGGCAGCCGCCCGGCCAGGGAACGGACAATGCCTCGCCCGGTCGCCGCGCCCGGCGCGGTGGACGCCACGGCCCGCGGCATGGGCGCGGCCGGCTCCAGCATCCCGGCGAAGAGGTGCTCGATGGCCTCCCAGGGCACCGTGCGCAGCGTATCGCCGACCGGATCGTGCCGGCAGAAACGGACACGGTCGCCCAGCAGAGCCTGCAGCCCGCCATAAAGCTCGAAGGACAGGCGCTGGATACCGCTGGGGCGCGGGTTGCGCAGGGCGTAGTGGAAGAGATCCTCCACATCGAGCCAAAGGGTCATCGGCAGGAGCATTCCATCCAGGGAAGCGGTAGGCCAGCCGGGCCGGGGCGACAAGGCAGGTGCTCCATGCGATCCTCGCGTCAGCCCTTGTTTCCTCGCGACGGGAACGTCCGACCAAGCCCCGGAGCCACGCTGTGCCTGACATTCTGCGCCCCGACCTGCCCCGCGTGGTGATCGTCGGGGCCGGCGGTCATGCCAAGGTGGTGATCGAGGCATTGCGGGCCGCCGGCTTCCCGCCCCCGCTCGGCCTTGTCGACCCGTATCCGCCGGGCCCCATCGTGCTGGGCCTGCCTGTGCTGGGCGGCGACGAGATGCTGGAGCGCCTCCGGGCCGAAGGCGCCGGCGCGGCGGTAGTGGCGCTGGGCGGCAACGCGCTGCGGGCCCGGATGGGCGGGCGCTTGGCCGCCATGGGCTACGCCCTGCCCACGTTGCTCCACCCGGCGGCGCAGATTTCCCCGAGCGCCGTGGTGGCGGAGGGCACCGTGATCATGGCCCGCGCCTGCCTTGGGCCGGATGCGAGGATCGGCCCGCTGGCCATCGTCAACACC
>DATCMG010000297.1:0-2980 GCA_036563555.1 Roseomonas sp.
CTGCTCAGGAACGCGGGCGATGTGCATGGCGAGGCGCCGGAGCTTATCCCCGCGCCGCCTGATCAGGTGCGTACAAACAGCCTCACTGTTTCGTTACCGCAACGTTCCGAAATAGCAAGTATGCTTCATGTGGAGAAAACCACATGAGTATCAATCTTTCAACGCTGCACACAACCGCATTGCCGCCACTTCGGATCGGCACGCGCGGCTCGCCGCTGGCCCTCTTTCAGGCACGAGCCTTCGCAGCGCTGATCCAGCGCAGCTGCCCTCTCTTGCGCAAGGTGATTGCGTTCGAAGAGCAAATCGTCAGCACCTCGGGCGACCGCATCCAGACCCGCCGCCTCGCCGATCTGGGAGGCAAGGGGCTGTTTTCTAAAGAGATTCACGAGGCGCTGCTCGATCAGCGGATTGACTTCGGTGTCCATAGCTTGAAGGACCTCGAGACTCAGCTTCCGTCCGGCATTGTGCTCGGCTGCGTCCTGCGGCGCGAGGACGCCCGTGACGTGCTCATTACCGGCGCCGCATGCGGCCCGAGTGACCCGGCGGATCCCTGGGCCACACTACAGAAAGGGGCTATCGTCGGCACGGCATCGCTGCGTCGGCAGGCCCAACTGCTGCACCACCGGCCCGATCTGAACGTCAGGCTAATCCGCGGTAACGTCGAGACGCGGCTCGCCCTTGTGACGGAGGGTCAGTTCGATGCGACGCTCCTAGCGATGGCCGGGCTGCGCCGCCTGGGTCTCATGAATAGGCCATTGGTGGCGCTCGATCCGAAGGTCATGGTGCCGGCAGCCGGGCAGGGCATTATCGGTATTACCGTCCGCACGGATGATACGGAGCTTCGCGAACTGCTTTCGCCTCTAGACGACGAGGAAGCGCGGACCGCCGCTACGGCCGAGCGCGCCCTGCTCGCGGAACTCGACGGTTCGTGCCGTGCGCCGATCGGAAGCCACGCCGAGCTGCTGCCTGGGAGCCAGCTCGGACTTACGGGCCTCGTCGCCCGACCGTGCGGGACCTTCCTGATCAAGCAGACGGTGCAGGGGCCGGCGGCACGAGCAGCGCAACTCGGGGCGGAACTCGGCCGCAACCTGCGCAACGCATGCCCCGCCGATATCCTGGGGTGACCACCTTGCGGGACCCCTGCGCACGACAGAAAGGAACACAGCCGGGGCGGGTCGGCCTAGGTCGTGCGACAACGCGACCGGGAACCACTTTCCGACTGACGAACAGAACCAAGTCGCACGAAAGGTGCCCAGAGATGACGACGGCCTTCCCGACCCGCTTCACCTTCCGCAGCCATTGCCGCAACAGCATCGCTGCATTCCGACGCGAGGGGCGTTACCGAGAGTTTGTCGCACTGGAGCGCATCGTGGGCCGCTTTCCGGTTTACCGCCTGCACGAAGCCGGCGGTGCACGCGACGTAACGGTCTGGTCGTCGAATGATTATCTTGGCATGGGCAGCCATCCCGCGGTGATCACGGCCGCCATACGGAGCGCCGAACGGAATGGGGCGGGTGCGGGCGGCACGCGAAACATCTCTGGCACCTCACCACTCCACACTGCACTTGAAGCAGAGCTCGCGGTGCTGCACCGGAAGGAAGCGGCGCTGTTGTTCGGCAGCGGCTACCTGTCCAATCAGGCGGGCCTCGCGGCGGTACTGGAGGCGCTCCCCGGCTTTCACGTTTTCAGCGACGCCAAGAACCACGCTTCGATGATAGCCGGCATGCGGCAGGCCCGAGGCGTGGTGCGCCACGTCTGGCGCCATAATGACCTCGAGGATCTTGAGAGCAGGCTTGCTGCCGCGCCTGCGGCCGCGCCGAAGCTGATTGCCTTCGAAAGCGTCTACTCGATGGACGGTGACATCGCCCCGATTGGCGCGATCTGCGACTTGGCAGACCGTTACGGCGCGCTAACTTACCTGGATGAAGTGCACGCGGTCGGATTATACGGCGCGACCGGCGCTGGGATCGCGGAGCGCAGCGACGTCGCCCATCGTATAGACCTGATCGAGGGCACGCTCGGCAAGGCCTTCGGCGCGCTCGGCGGCTACATCGCCGGGGATGCCGATGTGATCGACTATGTGCGCAGCGTGGCCGGAGGGCTGATCTTCACCACGGCGCTACCACCCGCAGTGGTCGGCGCCGCGCTGGAGAGCGTGCGCGTCGTGCGCGCTGAGCCCGGGCTGCGTGTGACACTGTCCGAGCGTGCCTCTGCACTCAAGCAGGCGCTGGACGAGGCCGGCCTGCCGCGTCTCCCGTCTTCGAGCCACATCGTCCCAGTTATGGTACCCGGCGCCGGCGCGTGCCGCGCGGCGGCGCGGCGGCTCCTCAGCGACTTCGACCTCTATGCCACACCGATCGACTACCCGACCGTGCCGCGCGGAGCGGAGCGACTGCGCCTGTGCGCGACCCCCTTCCACACCGACGAAATGCTGAAAGTTCTCGTCGGTGCTCTGCAGGAGGTTCTCCGGCCGTGGAGCTCCCAAGCCGCGTAGCAGGAGCACCAGTGCAGCGCCAAAGCCTGCTGCCGGCGCGTCCAGGAAGGCGACTGGAGGAGTCCCCGCATGCTCGATAGCGCGACCCCAGTCGAGCGCACCACCCCGGCCGCCATCGGACCAACCTGGCGCGCTCGGCTGCCTGCCCGGCTGGGGGGGGTCGCGCTTGTCCTGTTACTTCTCACGGCGATTGCCCCATCCGCACGACCGGGGCTGTCTGGGGCGCTGGCAACTGGGTGGTCCTCCGTAGCGGTCGCATGGAGCGCCCTCCGCACGGCACGTCACCCGGCTGGACAGAATGCGAACGGCGCTGCGACGCCCCGACCGCCGGCACCGCTTACGGTCGCCGTCGCACCCGTCGAAATGCGGCGCCTTGGCGCTGTCGTACTCAGCGATGGCTCTGTGGTCGCCTGGCAGGAAGTGGTCATGGGTGCCGAGGCGAGCGGCCTTCGTGTGGCACAGGTCCTGGCAGAGGAGGGGGACCGG